>JANLHE010000654.1 GCA_024653875.1 Acidobacteriota bacterium | reverse complement strand
GGGGTGTCGGAGGAACGGCAGTTTTCTCATTTACCTGAGGACAGCATACAGAATCAGGCCCACCAGCAGGAGCCCGATGGTCACGGCAGTGGTGCCGATGGCCGTCCCCAATCGAAGGAGCCAGTCGGCCGGTGCATCGGTGCGCAGGCGGTCGAACCCGCCCGTGCGCATCATGCGATCGTACTCATCCGGCCGTTCGTCTTCAAGTTCCCGGTCCGAGACGCGCCCCGTGAAGATCACCCGGTCCATCGGGAACTTTTCCGGGCGCAAGTGGCCGTTGAAGAAGTGCATCGTGAAGATGAACCCCACGGCCAGGAGCGCTTCTTCGCCGTGGATCAGGAGGGCCACGTTGAAGATCCAGCCCGGCAGGAACCGGGAGAAGAACAGGGGGAACCAGAGGAACAGGCCCGACGCGCCGATGATGCCCATCCCCCAGAACACGGCCCAGTAGTCGAATTTCTCCCAGTAGGTGTAGCGGTCGAACCGCGGCCGCGGGCCCCGGCCGATAAACCACTGCATGTGGCCGAGGAGATCGGTGACGTCGCGGGGCTGCGGCACCATCGACGAGGGGCCCCACAACACGCCGTAGTCCTTGCGCACCACGACGCGGCGCGTCAGGCGCCCCAGGTGCACCGCGAAGACGACGATGAGCAGGGAGGCGCAGACGCGGTGGAGCCAGCCCGCGACCTCGAAGGACCCCAGGACGGCGACCATGGCGCGCGCCCACGGTTCGTCGCTGAAGATCAGCGGCAGCCCGGTGGCCGCAAGCCCCAGGAAGCTGAGCATCAGGAAGCCGTGCAGCGTGCGGTCGAAGGCGTCGAAGCGGCGGACGTACCGCGGCTCGCCGTGGGCGGAGGGCGTCTGGTGGGTCATGCGTCAGGCTTCTCCGCGGGCGGGGCGGGCGTGCGCTTGCTGCGCCGGACGATCGCGCTGCGTGGCAGCCAGAGCGCGGCATGCAGGCCGAAGAATCCGAACACGCCGATGAGCAGCCAGTGCATGAAGCGCGACGCGTAGTACAACTCCGGATTCCGTTCGACGTTGTCCTTGTCGGCGTGCGGGTCGTACTCGGCAAATCCCGCGGTGGCGCCCTCGTGGCAGGTCTGGCACGTGGACAACACGCGACCGGGCGAGACCATGGACCGCGCGTCGGACTTCGGATGCACCTCGTGCGCGCCGTGACAGTCCGAACACTTGGCGACGCGCACGAACCCCAGCGAGGTGACCTGGCCGTGGAACGTGTCGCGATAGGTCCGGATCTTGTCGAGGTGGCAGGTGCCGCACTCCCTGACCGTGTCGAGCTTCCAGGAGCCCACGTCGGAGCGTTGAATGGCATGCGCCGAGTGGCAGTCCGTGCAGACGGGCGCCCTGGCGTTGCCGGCGGCCAGCGCGGCGCCGTGCGAGCCGCGGTCATACAGCGTCTGAATGCCCTCGTGACAGGTGGCGCAGGTCTGCGGAATGTTGGCGCGGAAGACGTGGCTCTTCGGATCGCGCTTCTGCCTGATGTCGTGCGCGCCGTGGCACGACGTGCAGTTGGCGGCGACGAGCAGGCCGCTGCGGCTGATCGCGCGGCCGTGGATGCTGTCCTTGAAGAGGTCGCCCACGTTGCCGATGGCGATGTGGCCCTGGGCGATGATGGCCGGGTCGCCGTGGCAGCGGCTGCACGTGGCCGGCAGGTTCAGCGGGTAGGTGCTGGACTCGGGGTCGCCGGCCCGGCGGATGTCATGGGTCGTGTGGCAGTCCACGCAGTTGGCCGCCACGCTGCCCGTGGTCTGACGGCGCGCCGCCGCATGGATGCTCGTGTCGAACATCGTCACGGCGTCGGCGTGGCAGGCGGCGCACTTGACCTTGGCCAGCTTGGGCTCGTGCGGCAGTTCCTTGCCGTCGAGATCGATATGGCAGGCCGTGCAGGCCAGCCCGAGCGAGCCGTGCACGGAGCCTTCAAAACGCGACGCATCCACGGCGATTGACCGGCCATCCTCTGCTTTGGCGTCCGCCTCGCCATGGCACATCAGACAATCGTCATTCTGCGGCACCAGGACGGGCGTCGGCAGTGACGAGACTGTGGCCGTGACCGAGACCAGGGCCGCCGCCGGGGGAGGTTCTGGCGCGCGAGAGGCAAGCGCCGGCACTATGCCGAGCATTGCCAACCAAGTCATCAGTCCGAAGTAGGGGAGGAGCCGGGGCGTCATGGACACGTCGCTGGACTCCTGCCTTGCAGGATCCTTGCCGCATTTTTCCGCACCGCCCGCCTGTGATCGGACAGGTTCCGCGGTCGGCGTGCTGGGGAAAATCCTGCTATTCCGCGGTAATGCGCCCCGGGTGCGTGTACACGTTGAAGCGCCCGTCGCGCGCGAACCCGACCAGGGTGATGCCGGTGGCTCGCGCGGCGTCGATGGCCAGGTCCGTCGGCGCGCCCACGGCCACAATCATCGGCAGTCCGCACATCGCCGCCTTCTGGACAATCTCGTACGCCACGCGGCCGCTCACCGCCAGCAGCAGGCCGCGCGCCGGTAGGGCATCCTGCCGCAGCAGGGCGCCGGCGATCTTGTCCACCGCGTTGTGGCGCCCGACGTCTTCGCGCACGCTCACCAGGCGGCCGTCGGGCGTGAACACCGCGGCCGCGTGCAGCCCGCCGGTCTCGGCGAAGGCGTGTTGCGCGGCGCCCAGTTCGCCCGACAGCGCGCGGATCACGGTCCCGGTGACGCGCCACGGTTCCGCCGCGGTGGCACCGGCCCGGTCGAGCTGCCGCATCGACAGCCGCCCGCACAACCCGCAGGCGCTTGTCGCGGTCCCCACGCGGTCGCTGATCGCGTGCACGTCGGCCCGGGGGCCGACCACGACGCGGATGCGCGGCGCCGTGTCGTCGTCGGGCCCCTCCTCGAACGCGATGCGCGTGATGTCCGCGGCGTGCCGGATGACCCCTTCGGTGGCCAGGACCCCGGCGGCCAGGTCCTCGTCATGGCCGGGCGTGCGCATGAGCAGGCCCAGCGGGCGCGCGTCACCGGTGTGCGGCTGCACCACCAGGGACACCGGCGCTTCAACGGCCACCAGATCCTGATCGGGAGCGACCACGTCGCGCGCGCCGTCGCGGGTGTGCCGCGTGAGGGCGCGAATCGCCACCAGCCGGGTCACTTCTGCCTCCAGGCGAACCACGCGTTCACGAACAGCGTGATCGCGGCCCAGATCGAGAACGCGGCGACGGGCCACCCGATGAGGCCCGGGCGCCACACGGCGGCGACCGCCACCAGCGCGCCGGCGGCGCCCAGCAGCAGGAGGGGGCCCACCTCGAAATCTTCCAGCGGCCGGCTGGCCGTGATGGACGCGCCGACGCTGCGGGCGATGCCGGTCACCTCGCGCACCACGCGCCGCGCGGACCGGCGCGCCAGTTCGCGCCGCCTGGCCGGACCGCGGGGCGGCGACGTCGAGGTGACCAGCAGGCGGCCCTTCGGCGAGAGCGTGATCTCGGTGGCCTGCCGCAGGTCCTCTTCAAAGTGCGCCTCCATCGTGGCGGCGACGCCGGCGTGTTCGATCGCCACGTCCAGTTCCCAGTTGCCGAGCCAGCTGTTGAAGTTCATGTTGGTGGAGCCGATCCGCGCCCAGCGTGAGTCCGCGACCGCGGTCTTGGCGTGCATCATCGAGCCGGTCCACTCGTAGACGCGCACGCCCCCGGCCAGCAGCGACCGGTACAACGAGCGCGCGACGGGCACCGTCCAGCCCACGTCGCTGCCGTGCGGCAGGAGCAGCCGGACATCCACGCCGTCGCGCGCGGCCTGGCACAGCGCGTCGGCGAACGGGCCGTGCCCGATGAAATACGCATCGGCGATCCACAGCCGCTTGCGGGCCATCGCCGTCACCAGCAGGTCGAGCCGGAACATGCTGGCGGTAAACGGCTCGGTGACGATCAGGCGCACGTCCACGTCGCCGGCCGGGGCCACGGCGCCGTCATCGGGGACGTCCACGTCCAGCGGCGCGCCCCCGACATGGGCCCAGCTCTCGGCAAACGCCCGCTCCACGTGCGCGACGGCCGGGCCGCGCAGTTCCATCGCCGTGTCCCGCCACGGCTCGACGCCGCGCGTGCCTTCCCACGCCTGCCCCAGGCACAGGCCGCCGATGAACGCGACCTGGCCATCCACCACAAGGGCCTTGCGATGGTCGCGGCGGAGCCAGCCGAACATCGAGGAAATGGTCGGCGGGTTGAACGCGCGCACGTCGCCGCCGGCCAGGCGGATCGGATCGAACAGTCCCATGACGGGGCCGATGCCGCACCCGAACCAGTCGTAAATGACGCGCACCGTCACGCCCTCGCGCGCCTTCGCGGCCAGCAAGTCCACAAACCGCCGGCCCACCGCGTCGCGGTGCACGATGTACATCTCGAGGTGGATCGTGCGGCGCGCCGCGCGTATGGCCGCCTCCCACGCGGCATAGTTCTCGCCGCCATCGCGCAGCACGCGGACGCTGTTGCCCGACACCAGTGGCGCGCCGGCCGCCCGGCTGAACGCCTGGTTGGCCATCGTGCGAAACGCACGTTGATTCGAGGCCCGAAACGTGCGCTGATGCGAGCGCTGTTGCGAGGCCCGCATGTCAGGCCGTGGGAAGCCAGACCCGGATCGTCGTGCCCTGTTCCGGCAGGCTGTGAACCGCGACGGCGCCATGGTGGCTGCGCACGATGCCCTGCACCGACGCGAGGCCCAGGCCGCGTCCCGCCGCCTTGGTTGAATAGAACGGATCGAACATGCGCGCCTGCGTGTCGGCGGACATTCCCACGCCCGTGTCGGAGACCTCCAGGCGCACGTACTGCCCCGGCGCCAGCCCCGCGGGGGGAGCCGGCGGACCCGCGTTCGCGCCGGGGACCGTGTCCAGGGAAGTGCGCACGGTGACCACGCCGGGCGGGCCGCCCCCGGCTTCCACCGCGTCGGCGGCATTCACGATCAGGTTCAGCACCACCTGGCGCAACTGCGTGGCGTCGCCCGACACCGGCGGCAGCGCGCCGGACGACTCGTGCGCCAGCTGGCACTGCCGCACGACGGCCGCGCGCAACAGGTCCACCATGTCGTGCGCCACCGCGTCGATTTCCACGGGCGCGGCGGGACCGGCGCCCTGGCCGGAGTACGCCAGCATCTTCGCGACCAGATCGGCCGCGCGTTCCGAGCCCACCGTGATCGTGCGCGTGAGGTCGCGCAATTCGGCGGCGTCCGGGGGCAGCTGCATGGCCAGCAGATCCGTGTTGCCCATGATGCTGGTCAGCAGGTTGTTGAAGTCATGCGCCAGGCCGCCCGCCAGCAGCGTCAGGCTCTCCACGTGTTGTTGTTCCTGCAGGCGCCGGTCGAGCGTCCGCCGCTCGTCCTCGTCGCGCAGCCGCTGCGAGATGTCGCGGATGACGACGAGCCAGCCGGCCAGCACGCCATCGGCTTCGGTCACCGGCGTGACCGCCACGTCAAAGACGCGCGTGCCCGAGCGGATGACCGACGGACCATCGGCATGGCGCGTTTCGCCTCCGATAAGCGCGGACCACCACGGCAGCACGGCGGCCACCTTCGCGCCAAGGGGCAGGTCGCCGCCCGCCATCGCGCGGCCCTTGGCGTTGACGTCGAGGATGCGGTACTCCGGATCCAGCACGAACACCGCGTCGCCCAGGCGATCGAACAGGACGCCGCGGGCGATGGGCGTCAGGTCGAGCAGGTGGCCGCGAAACACACTCCAGCCGAACAACGCCCCGGACACCGCAAACGCCATCGGCGTGAGGTCGGGTGTGAGTTTCGCCAGATACAACGCATTGGCGACCAGGGGCACCGTGGACGCGATCGCCATGACCAGGGACTCACTCCGGTACTGGGGCGGGCTTTCCCGCAACGCCGTGACGATGTGCCACGTGCCCAGGCCGACGAAGGCGTAGGAGTACGCCGCCGAGATATAGAACAGGGGGCCGTAGACGTAGGTCACGCCGTCGGCCGGATCGGCCGAGACCGGCACCACGTCCCGCCAGAACAGGTGGTGCGCGCCGTTGGTGGCCACCGCGATGACCGTCAGCGCGGGCACGATCCACAGCGCGAGGTTCCGGGCCGGGGAGGTGAGGGGACGGCGGGCGTACGATCGGCAGAACAGATACCAGAGCGGGCCGACCGAGGCGATGCCTAGATACTGGAACTTCGCGACAAGGATGCGCGCGTCCACCGTGGTCAGCAGCCGGTGGACACCGCTGAGTCCGACCCAGACGGCCAGCGCGACCATCATCCACGCGAAGGTCGTGGCGCCGGCCACCCGGCTCCGCCGGAACCCCACCAGCGCGAGCCACACGGCACCCACGGCGATGCCGAACACGACCGCCGCGTCCGCCCGCACCGACCAGAAGACGTGTGTCACAGGAGAGAGGATATCCCGGTCCAAGATTAGCTGCGCGGTGTCGCGGCCGTTCCCGGGCGCGGGCGGTGCAGGGCCACCACGATCAGGGCGGTGACCACCAGCACGGCGCCGGTGCCGAACGGGAATGCCGGCCCGCCGCGATCGAAGATGAACCCCGCCCAGACCGGGCCCACCACCTGGGCCAGCGACGCGGCGGCCTGCGCCGCACCGAGCATGGCCCC
>JANLHE010000652.1 GCA_024653875.1 Acidobacteriota bacterium | reverse complement strand
CGGGCCCCGGGGGCATCGTCAACGTGCCCGACAGGGTGACGGCCCCGTTCGTGACGCTCAGGGGTTCCGACCGGTAGGGCACCGGCGTCTGGGAGGCGGCCGGCAGGCCCAGGGCCAGCAGCAACAGCACGATCACGGTGGCAGCACGCTTCATACTGTGAGATTACACACGACCGGCGGGATTATTCGCACACGGCACTGGCGACCATGGAAACGCCACGGTCCGTGGCACTCAGGCGCGCGCCGCAGAAGGTGCTTCACCGCCCTGGATTCGCCGTGTTCTAATGACCCCAGCCATGTCCGACTCCAAGACCCCCAAGTTCGATACCCTCCGGATGCGGCCGATGACGATCGACGACTTCGACGCCGTGGCAGCGCTGCAACTGCGGTGCTTCCCCGGCATGAAGCCGTGGCGCCGCGATCAAATCGCCAGCCAACTCGCCATCTTCCCCGAAGGCCAACGGGTCATCGAGATGGAAGGCCGCATCGTGGCCTCGTCGAGCAGCCTGATTGTGGATTCGGCCAGTCACGGGGCGTGGCATGACTGGAAAGCGAGCACCGACGACGGGTACATCCGCAATCACGATCCGAAGGGCGACATGCTCTACGGCATCGAGATCATGGTGGAGCCCGAGTTCCGGGGGATGAAGCTGTCGCGGCGTCTCTACGACGCCCGCAAGGAGATCGCGCGCCAGAAGAACCTCACGGGCATCATGATTGGCGGCCGCATCGCCGGCTACCATCGCCACGCCGACCAGATGAGCGCCCGCGAGTACGTCGAGCGTGTCATCGACAAGGCGCTGGTGGACCCGGTGCTGACGCCGCAACTGGCGAACGGCTTTGTGCTGAAGGGGCTGATCCCGGGCTATTTCCCTGGCGATTCGGAGTCGCGGGGCTACGCCACCTATCTGCAGTGGACGAACCTCGATCACGTGCCGGCCCACACGCAACAGGCGATGCGGCCCTCCAGGCTGGTGCGGCTGTCGGCCGTGCAGTACCAGATGCGCAGGACCCCGAGTTTCAAGGAGTTCGGACGCCAGTGCGAATTCTTCATCGACGCCGCCTCCGACTACAAATCCGACTTCCTCGCCTTCCCCGAACTCTTCACCACGCAACTGCTGTCGACCATCACCGCGGATCGACCGGGCCTGTCGGCCCGCATGCTCGCGGACTTCACGCAACCGTTCATCGAGCTGTTCCGCGACCTGGCGATGCGGTATCACCTGAACATCGTGGGCGGCAGCCAGTTCGAGCTTGAGGGCGAGAAGCTGTACAACACCGCGTTCCTGTTCCGCCGCGACGGGTCGATCGAACGCCAGCGCAAGCTGCACATCACGCCGGACGAGCGCCGCTGGTGGGGCGTGCAGCCGGGCGACACGCTCCGGACGTTTGACACCGACCGCGGCCGAATCGCGATCCTGATGGGCTACGACATCGAGTTTCCCGAACTGGCGCGCATCGCCCTCGACCAGGGCGCCGACATCCTCTTCGTGCCGATTAACGCCGATGAGCGGCAGGCGTACCTGCGCATGCGCTACTGCGCACAGGCGCGGTGCATCGAGAACTCGGTGTACGCGGTGCTGGCCGGGTGCGTCGGCAACCTGCCCGACGTCGAGCATGCCGACATCCACTATGCGCAGTCGGCGATTCTGACGCCGTCGGATTTCTATTTCAGCCGGGATGGCGTGGCCGCCGAATGCGAGGCCAACATCGAAACGGTGATTTTCGCGGAACTCGACCTGGCGCTGCTGGCCCGGCATCGTCGCAAGGGATCGGCGCGGAACTGGGAGGACCGGCGCACCGACCTGTACCGGATCCGCTACACCGGTCCGGAGGGCGACCGCGAGGCCTGACGGCCAGACTCACAGTTTCTGGAACAACGCGCCCAGCCCGGTCCGTTCGTGTTTGACCTCGAGCTTGAAGAGCCGGGCGGCGTTCTCGAAAAACATGAGGTCCTTGTCGCGCGACGGCAGGGCCAGTTCCTCCATGAACGCGAGATACGACTCCATCGACGCCAGCGGCCAGTCGCTGCCGTAGAGCACGCGGTTGGGATCGACGCCCCACAGGATCATTTCCTTCAACTGCTGGCGCATATACGCCTCGAAGCGATCGTTGAACTCGCCGAGAGTCAGGCCCGAGATGTCGGTGTAGACGTTCTCGTTCTTGTAGACCACCTCCATGCAGTCGCGGAACCAGGGGTTGCCGAGGTGGCAGATGAGGAACTTGACGCGTGGAAAGTCCACCGCCACCTCGTCCACGTGCAGCGGATGCGCGAACTTGACCTTGCCGGACGGCGCGTAGGTATCGCCGGTGTGGATCATCACCGGCACGTCGAACTCCTCGGCCAGTTCGTAGGCCGGCACGAGCTTGGGATCGGCCGGATAAAACGGCTCGTAGCCCGGATACAGCTTCAGGCCCTTGATCGCGCCCGCCCCGAGCAGCGATCGCAGCTCCGCGACGGCGGCGGGGTTGAAGGTGGCCCACGAGATGCCGGCGATGACGTGGAGATTCGGCAGATGCCGCGTCGCCTCAACCACCGCCCGGGCCGAGGGCCGTCCGGGCACGAGCTTGTAGGACGTCAGAATCAGCGCGACGTCAACCCGGTTGCGCCGCATCATGCCCTGCAGCCGGGCCAGGTCCCCCGACAGGGACTCGACCGATTCGTCGGTGTAGTTGTTGAGATGGGTGTGGCAGTCGATGATCACGCTACTTGCGAGTGTAGCGGGAAATCACCTTGGCGGCCCACTCCCGTCCACCCAGGCCGAACGCCAGCGCCGCGGCCAGGCACAGCGCGGCGAACGCAATCTGGAAGGCCGACACCAGCACGGCGGTCTGGATGGCCAGTTGCTCGGCCGCCATGAACAGGACGAACACCAGCACCGCGTAGCGCGCCAGCGTGCCGATTGGCGCCGCGGCTTCGCTGCCGATGTTGCTCAGGTAGCTGAACACGAGTCCGCCCACCACGCGCGATAACAAGGATCCGAACAGCAGAATGCCGGTGGCGACCACCAGGTTGGGCACGAACGCGGCGAACCGCGCGAACAACACCTCGCCGGTGTGCAGGCCCAGGGCGGCGAGCAGGGCGATGAACACCGCGCCGAGGATCAACCAGTAGACCGCGCCCGCGACCAGCGTCACGGTGGTGTGCTCGACGCCGCCCTGGACCAGGTAGTCGTCCAGGCCCGAGCGCTCGGCGAACTCGTCCACGCGGGCCGCCCGCAACACGCGGATGGCGAGACGCCGGATGAGCCTGGCGACGAGCCACCCGGCAATCAGCAGGAGCAGCGCCAGGCCGAGGTCCGGCAAGGCGGAGGCCACTTCCCGCCAGGAGTGCTGAATCGACCGAAGGAGGGTGCTGGACTCGATCATGGCGAACGTCGCTCTCGCGCTCCATCGTACTGCAAAACGCGCGGCCCCTTCACCCGCGCCGGCGCATGAGGCGCAGCAGCGGCAGCCCGAGCAGGGACACCGCACCGAGCACGAGGAAGGCCGCCGGGTAGCCCTGGCTGGCCGCGAGGCGGCCGCCCGCCCATGCCGACCACGATTCGCAGGCATTGGTGGCGGCCATGAACGCGCTGAACTGGGTGGCGCCGATCCGCGCGTTGGTGAGATCCATGAAGATCGCGTACGACGTGGCGGTGAAGAAGCCGACGAAGAAGTACATGGCCGTCAGCACCGCCATCAGCACCGGCGCCCCGGACACCCCGGCACGGTCGGTGGCCGCCAGCAGGACGATCATCGCCACGAATCCGGCCAGCGACGCCGCCGCCGATGCCGCGCGGCCGCGTCGATCCGCGATCACGCCGCCGGCCAGTCCGCCAACGAGCATGGCGCCGACGGCGAAGACGCCGAAAAACACCCCGACGAGGCCGCTGGAGACACCGCGATCGATGAGAAAAGGCCCGGCCAATTGACCCGTGGCCTCGAAGCCCGCGGCCGCCACCAGCGCGAACGCCAGCCCGATCCAGGTGCCGCGCATCCGCACCATCTCGCCAAGCGCGCTGAGCACGCCCCGTCCGCGTTCGCGCGGTGGCTCGACCTCGCGCAGCAGGGTAGCGGCCCCCAGCGTCGCGAGGATCCACACAACCAGCGCCACGACAAGCCATGCGCGGCCGGCCCACGCCGCGACCAGAAGCGCGCCGCCGCCGAACACACTGCGGCCGGTCAACATGCCGGCCTGCATGGCGCCGTTCAGGCGTCCGCGCTCCGCCGGCGGCACCGCGCCGATGGCCAGCGCGTCGATGGCGACGTCCTGCGTGGCCGCGGCGAACCCGTGCACGAGCAGCAGGAGCCGCCAGACGTCGAAGTGCGTGACCGGATCGAGCCACGCCAGGGGGAGCAGCGTCAGCGCCATGATCACCTGCATGGTGACCAGCCACGCGCGGTAGCCCCATCGCGGCCCGCGCAAGACGTCGAGCGCCGGTGCCCACAGGAACTTGAACACCCAGGGCACGAGGAGCACGGCCGTCAGCGCCGTGATCCGGTCAATCGGCACGTCAGCCGACCGCAACAGCGTCGGCAGCGCCCACCAGATGAAGCCGATCGGGGCGCCCTCGCTGGCATAGAGCAGCGTGAAGAGAATGAGGCGTCTGTCCACTGGAGCCGGACGCATCTTATCCCGCGGGCGGCCGAAGGATAAGATCAGGGCCGGCGCGGCTCACGGAGACCGGATGAGCATCTGCGTCACCGCCTCCGGCGTGTCACAGACGGTGCACTAGCGCCGTGATTCCGAAACCCGCGCCGGTGCGAGGGGCGTTAGACCGAGACGGGCCAACTGCCGATTGAACTCCGGTTCGCCGCGCAGCGAGTCGTAGTCGGGACTCGTGAGCAGCAAGATCGCGGCGTCCTCCCGGCGATCCAGGGCCACATCGAGCCAGTGCAGCGCCGGTGCACGTTCGCCGAGCCTGGCGTACAGGCGCGAGAGAAGCGTCGCGTTCAACCAGGCACCCGGCGTGGCGGCCTCCACCTGAAGATAGCCGGCAATCTCCGCGCGCGTCATCCCGGCCAGGCCACCCTCGAGGTAGCCGGTTCTGAGGCGATCGACGGCTTCCAGGGACGCGCCGCTCAGCAGCATCCAGCGCCACCGGCTTTCGACGGATTCGCGCTCGCGACCCTCGGCCTCAAGGACCTCGGCCATCCGGTACGGAATGACGGCCCAGTTCGGATTCGTCGTCGCGGCGGCCTCAACGACGGCCCGGGCCTCGGCGACACGGCCGGCCCGCAGCAGCGGAGGGATCAGATCACTCAGGATGGCCAGCGACTGGGGCTCCAGGTCGATGGCCAGGCGCAGCTGCGTGATCGCCTCGTCGTAGCGGCCCATTAACCCGAGGAACTCCCCGTACCAGTGACGGGCCAGCGCGTACTTCGGATCGAGCGCGATGGCCCGCGAGAACTCGACGTCCGCCTCGTTCCACCGCCACTCGAACTTGTAGCGAAGGAACGCCAATGACGTGTGACCAGCCGCGTCGTCCGGGTCGAGGGCCACGGCCTTCTCCGCGTACTCGAGCGCGCGCGGATACCGCACGCCCGGCGGGAGCCCGGACATGGTCAGGTTGTAGCAGTCCGCGAGGCCCGCATAGGCTCGCGCGAATTCGGGATCGAGCGCGATGGCACGTTCGTACAGCGCGATGGCCTGCTGAACGGTGTGCGGCGTTCGCTGCCGCCATTGCTCGCGTGCCTGCAGGGAGAGGTCGTAGGCGGCAGGGTTCACCATCCGGCCGGCGCCCGTCGCCCGGGCCAGCTGCAGGTGACGGCCCAGACCCGCCGCGACGCGCGCGGCGATGCCGGCGTTGGAGACACCCGGTTCCCCTGCGCTCACCGAGAACAGCCAACTCCACAACCGGACCTGATCGCGTGTGCGTGTCACTTCCGCCAGGACTCGCCACGGGTCCGCCGAACGGTCGACCGACAGCGTCAGGATCGCTTCCGCCTTCAGCCGCTTGCCGGCCTCGACCGGATCCTCACCGTCGGGGCCGGGAGTGCCGACTCTCGTTTGCAGCGAGGTGTCCTGCTCCAACCTGGCCGCCACCAACTCCGCGAGTCCATCGGAGGCCGGCAGAACGGTCACGGCGCGAAGCGGCGGCGCCTCGTGGGCCAGAGAGATCCAGCCGATTCCGCCGATCAGGATGGTCAGCATCAACGTCGACCACACCGGCAGGCGGGAACGCCGCCGGCGCGCGGCGCGCCGTTCGGCCGCGCTCGGAGCGGAAAGCGCGTCGTCAGGTCCGGAAACCGGCTGGGACAATGCCGGCGGGGACGATACCGGTTCGTGCCGCGTGACCGGCGCGGCGAAACGGTAGCCCCGTCCACGCACGGTTTCGATACAGGAGGGCCCGCCCGTATCGAGCGTCTTCCGGAGCGTCGCGATGTGGAACGCGATGTTGCCTTCTTCAACGACCGAGCCGCGCCAGACGTGGGCGAGGATCTCATCCTTGGTGACCAGGCTCGGTGCCCGGTCCAGAAGCATTGCCAGCAGGTCCAGCGTTCGCTTGGGCAGGGACACCGGGGCGCCGGCAGCGCCGGCGAGGCGCCATTCGGCCGGTTCGAACGTCCAGCCCCCCCAGTTGTAGATAATTCCTGCCACGGGAACCCAAGCATAACCTTCGGAATCCTCACAAAAAAGGCCATAAATGAAAAATAAAGACAAACCTCATGCGGAACACAGGACGCCCCGCGGCACCAGATGCGAGTCTCATCGCTCCAAAACAGTTCACCAGGCCCGAGAAATCGGGTTTCAGGAGGAAGTTACATGTTGCGACCTGGCTCCCCAGCCCGTCTTGTCCTTGTGTTCGCAGCCCTCGTCGGGCTGACCGTCAGTCCCACACACACGGCACCGATGGCCCAGGCCACTCTGCCGACCTTCACTGCGGCGACAGACTACCCACTCGGCAACGTCGCGCCCAGCGTCCCAGGGTTTATGGCGCTGGGTGACCTGAATGGGGATGGCTATGCCGATGCGGTGACCAGCGACGGAAGCGAGCCTTCTCGGCTTCGGATCCTCTTCAACAACGCTGCCGGCGGATTTGGCGGCGTCACCGATCTGCCCATTTCTGGATTCTGCCTTGCAGGGTCTCCTGCCTCGGAACCGACATGCGCCTTCAACGTGTATCGGGTGGAGATCGCCGACTTCAACGCAGAC
>JANLHE010000651.1 GCA_024653875.1 Acidobacteriota bacterium | reverse complement strand
CCTCGCCGCCTCGCCGCTGCCGGGACACTTCACGTCCATGATGGCGTGGACGCCGCGCGGCAGGCGATCGATGGGCAGGTGGCCGCCCGTTTCGACCAGCACCTCGAATCCGTCATCGATCAGGCGCTGCAGCAGCGGGATGGCGTCGGGCTGCAGCAGCGGCTCGCCGCCGGTGAGTTCAACCAGGGAGCACTGCAACGCGCGCACGTGATCCGCGACCTCGTCGATGGACATCTTGCGCCCGCCGGTGAACGCGTACGGCGTGTCACACCAGTGGCAGCGCAGGTCACACGCGGTCAGGCGGACGAACACGCACGGCCGTCCCACATGGGTGGATTCGCCCTGGACGGACAGGTAGATCTCGTGCACGGTCAACACGGAGTCAATTGTAAGAGATGGCTGAGTCCTGGGTCCTGAGGTCCTGAGGTCCCAGCTGTGTGCGGTAGGCTTACGGGACGATGGTGCGCGTGGGGACGAGCGGGTGGCATTACCCGGCCGGGACGGGCACCTGGAATGGCGTGTTCTACCCGGCCAGGCGGCCCCGCGGATTCGACGAGTTGCGGTACTACGCCGAGCACTTCGACATCGTGGAGGTCAACTCCACCTTCTACCGGATGCCGGACGCCGGGCACGTCGCACGGTGGGTGGAGCGCACGCCCGCGGACTTTCTCTTCGCCATCAAGCTGTTTCAGAAGTTCACCCACCCGGACATGTACCTGGCGCGGGCCGGCGTCACGGACTGGAGCCTGTCGCTGGGCGACGTGGACACGTTCCGCGCCGGGATGGGTCCGCTGGCGGAGGCGGGCCGTCTGGCGGCGCTGCTCGTGCAGTTCCCCTCCAGCTTCCACGCCGAGGCCGCGACGGGCGACTACCTCGCGTGGCTGCTTCAGGCGCTTGCCGGGTACCCGCTCGCCGTCGAGTTGCGCCACCGCAGCTGGTTCGCCCCTGGCGCCGGGACCCACGCCCTCCTGGCCGCCGGCGCCGGGCGGAAGGTGCTGGCGTTCATGAACAACCACTTCTCCGCGAAGGCCGTGGCGAACGCGGCGGTGCTCAAGTCACAGCTGGGCCAGGCGGTGCCCGGCGTGTACGAGCGGGAGATGGTGGAGCGCTATCCGGACCTGCGCGGGCTGGTGACCGTGCCGGGTCTGCCTATTTGATCGTCGCCTGCTTGAGGATGTCTCCCACCTGCAACGTATCGACGACCGGCATCCCGGCGCGCACACGGCCGATGATCGTGAACTTCCCGTTGAGCGAGGGGCTCGCGTCTTTCATGATGTAGAACTGGCTGTTGGCAAACTGCGGGTTGCCCGAGTGCGCCAGCCCCACCGTGCCGCGGACGTGTATCAGGCGGCGCGAAATTTCAGCCACGCCGATGGACGGCCCGCCTGATCGTCCCCACCACGCCTTCTTCGACACGTCGCGCGAGGCCGGGTCACCCACCTGCACCAGCATCCGTTCCACGCGATGGAACCGGAACCCCCGGTAGAAGTTCTTCCGCACCAGCGCGACGATGTAGTCCACGCTTTTCGGGGCATCGCCTCGCAGCAACTCGATCTCGATGACACCCTTTGCGGTATTTAGCGTCAATACCGGATTGGGCGTCTTCGGCGCCTGGCCCGACACCGGCCACGCCATCCCGACGCCTGCCAGCATCGCGACCACCATCCCGATCCGCCACTGTCGCTCCGTCATGCGCGCCCCACCTTCTTCACGCCCCGTCGCGGGCACATCGCGGCCACCACGCACGCGCGGCACCGCGGATACACAGGCTTGCACACATTCTGACCCCACGTCACCAGGTACAGGTTGACGTCCGGCCACCACTTCTTCGGCACCACCGCGTACAACGCCTGTTCGGTCTGATCGGGCGTGCGTGTCTTCACCCACCCCAGCCGATTCGAGATGCGGTGGACATGGGTATCCACGCAGATATTGTCCTGACTGGCATGCGACAGGATCAACACGAGATTCGCCGTCTTGCGTCCCACGCCCGCGAGGGTCAGCAACTCGTCCATGGTCCGCGGCACGATGCCGCCGAAGTCATCCAGAATCTGGCGGCAGGCCTGCTTCACATGCCGCGCCTTGTTCCTGTAGAAACTGACCGGGTAGATCAGCGTCTCGATCCGCGCCACCCTGAGCTTCGCCATGGCTTCAGGCGTGTCCGCCACGGCAAACAGGCGTTCGGACGCCGCCGCCGTCACGGCATCCTTCGTCTGCGCCGACAACAGGGTGGCGATCAGGACCTGAAACGGATCCTCCTGCGTGGCCTCGGAGATCTTCTCGACCGCGGGCTCCTCCATCGACCGGATCGCGCGGCCGATGGACTT
>JANLHE010000650.1 GCA_024653875.1 Acidobacteriota bacterium | reverse complement strand
TGGAAGTCCCCAAAGGGTCGATCTACGGCTTTATCGGGCCAAATGGGTCGGGAAAGACCACCACCATCCGGATGATCATGAACATCCTGATCCCCGATTCTGGCGACATCACGGTCCTGGGCCGGGCCAGCGCGGCCGACGTCCGCGACTCGGTGGGCTACCTCCCCGAGGAACGGGGCCTATATAAGAAGATGACCGTCCGCCGGGTCCTGCGGTACTACGGACAGCTCAAGGGCAAGCCCCTGGCCGAGATTGACACGGTGATTACCGACTGGCTGGCCCGCCTCCAGCTTGCCGACTGGGCCGACAAGAAGGTCGAAACCCTCTCCAAGGGCATGGCCCAGAAGGTCCAGTTCATCGCGGCCGTGGTCTCCCGGCCCGAACTCCTCATCCTCGACGAGCCGTTTTCCGGCCTCGACCCGGTGAATGCCGAGGCGCTCCGGGACGCGGTGTTTGAAATGCGCCGCCGCGGCGCGACCATCGTCTTCTCCACCCACGACATGAACGCCGCCGAGCGGATGTGCGAGCGCATCTTCATGATCTTCAAGGGGCGCAAGGTGCTGGACGGCACCCTGGACGACATCCAGAAGGAGTACGCGCAGGACACCGCGCGCGTCCGCGTCTCGGGCGGCGCGGCGGCCCTGACGGGCCTGCCGTCCGTGGAATCAATCAACGATCACGGCAACTTCCAGGATGTGCGGCTCATGGGCGATCCCCAGGCCTTCCTGCAGGAGCTGGTCCGCAAGACCGACGTGCATCACTTTGAAATCACCAAGCCCTCGCTGCACGACATCTTCGTGCGCATCGCGCGGCCGTCCGCCGACGACCTCGGCGCCACCCCCGCCTCAGGAGTCACCCCATGAGCCGCATCCTCACCATCGCCCAGTCCGAGTTCCTGACCCTCGTCAGGACCAAGGCGTTCATCATCGGCATCGTGCTGATGCCCGTGTTGATGACCGGGTTCTTCTTCTTCATGAACTACGCGCAGAAGCACGTCGACGTGGAGCGGCGGCCCTTCGCGGTCATCGACCACACCGGCCTGTTGTTCGCGCCCCTGCGCGCCGCCGCCGAACAGCGCAACGCGCCCTTCATCAGCGGTGACACCCGCACCGGCCCGGAATTTGTCCCGACCGAGGTGGCGCTGGGCGGCCGCACGGCCGACGAGGTGAAGGTCGAACTGTCAGAACAGGTCCGCGGAAAGGCGCTCTTTGCGTTCGTCGAGATTCCGGCGGAGGCGATCACGGCCACGACCGGCAAAGTGCCGCCCATCCACTACTACGCGGAGAACACCACCTACGAGCCGCTGCCCGACTGGCTGCGCACCACGCTGAACGAAGAGATCACCAGGCGCCGCTACGATCAGGCGGGCATCGATCAGGCCCTGATCGAGCGGCTGAACACGCGCACGGCCCTCTCCACCTTCGGCCTGCTCGAGCGCGCCGCGGATGGATCGGTCACCGAGGCCAAGGAAGTGGACGCGCTCGCGCGGATGGCGCTGCCGATGTTCTTCCTGGTGCTGATGTTCATGGCCGTGATGACCACGGCCCAGCAACTGCTCAACGCCATCATCGAAGAGAAGATGAGCAAGATCAGCGAGGTACTGCTGGGATCGGTCACGCCGTTCCAGTTGCTCATGGGCAAACTGCTCGGCGTGGTGGGGGTGGCGCTGCTGCTGGCGTTTGTCTACTTCGCCGGCGGCCTGTACGCGTTGATGTCCAGCGGCCGCCTCGATCTGCTGGACCCGGCGCTGCTGGCCTGGTTCCTCGTGTTCCTGGTCTGCGCGTCGCTGCTGTATGGCTCGATCTTCCTGGCACTCGGCTCGGCCTGTTCCGACCTGAAGGACGCGCAGAGCATGATGCAACCCGCCATGGTGCTGATCCTCCTGGCGTACATGGGCTCCTTTGTCGTGATTCAGAATCCGGAGTCCAACATCGCGATCGGCATGTCGTTCTTCCCGACGATGACGCCGTTTGCGATGATGCTGCGCATGGCGATGCCGCCGGGGCCGCCGCTCTGGCAGGTGATTGCGTCGGTGGCGTTGCTTGTGGCCACCACCGGCTTCTGCGTGTGGGCCGGCAGCCGGATCTTCCGTGTCGGCATCCTCATGCAGGGCAAGGCGCCGACGCTGCCGGAGCT
>JANLHE010000649.1 GCA_024653875.1 Acidobacteriota bacterium | reverse complement strand
CCCTGGAGCAGCTGGCGGACGATTGGCAGCTCGGCGATCTCGCCGATTCGACACAGGACAATGGGCACGTCACCGGAAATGCCGTACGGCCACAGCTCGGACGGTCCGCCTTCGCTGCGTGCCAGGACATCAGACGAAGGGCGGAGCCCCGGATTCGCGTAGAGCACGTGGCTGGCCAGGCGTTCGAACAGGGTGGCGTCCTCTGACTCGACGCCACACTTTGCGAGCTGGCCCTGCGCGTGGGTACGTGCGAGCGTGCTGACGCGATCGAACGCGGCCGCGTCGCGATGGCGACCTGCCGCTTCGAGCACCTCGCCGCGGGAGGCGGCGGCGAGCGTCCAGAACGTGACGTGCGCGGTGGCCCCCGGAGCCAGCCTGATGCGGCGCCGAAGACTGAAAATCGGATCGAGCACGGCGCCGTGCGTGTTGGACAGAGATTGACCGTTGAAGACCGCGTCGGGTGTCCGAATGTCTCGACCGCGTCCCAGAAAGCGCGCCCGGTCCGTTTCGAACTGAGCGGGGCCGACCTCGTCGCCCTCGACCACGGCGAGGTGAGCCGCCCACACCGGCGGCTCGTCGGTGGACCGGCGGCGGCGGGTCGCCAGGACCGCGCCGATGTCGGCGGCGAACTCCGTCCGCACGAAGAGATTGGAAAAGGCGGGGTGTGCCGTATCGCTCGCGGCAGGAGCCAGCACGATCTCCGCGTACGAAGTCAGTTCGATCTCACGAGCCTCGTCTCCCTCGTTGACGATCGTGACTCGACGTCCCTCGGCGTCGTCGTCCGGCGAGACTAAGACTGTGAGCCGGGTAGTGATGGTGCCATCACGCCGGACGATGTCGACCCGGTCCTCGAGAAATGTTGCTTCGTAGCTTTCGGGTTCCACGCCACTCGGTTGGTACCCCGCCGACCACACGGTGCCGCGATCCGCATCCCGAAGAAAGATGTACGTGCCCCGGTCATCGCATGTCGCGTCCTCGCGCCAGCGAGTCACGGCGAGCTCCCCCCAGCGGCTGTATCCGGAACCAGCCACGGTCATCATGACGGCATGCCGGCCGTTGGAGAGTAACTGCGTATGGACGGTGGGCTGGTGAGGCGATTTGAAGCGCCGTGCCGTTGCCGGAACGAGCTCGCGGGGATGGGCGACCATGTGCGCCTCCTGTTTCAACCGTTTGGCCATCTCAACCACTCGCGGTTGCTGTGTGCGCCCGGCAGACTCATATTCATCTTGCCGCCTGGGCTCGCGAGGGGTTGTCCGTTATTGCACAGCGACGATTGCCCACAATGAGCCATCGTTCAATATGGCGACTGACGTGGCAGCCGGGGCGCCTTGCGTGGTGGTGTTCAACGGCGGGTCGTCGAGTATTCGGTTCGCGGTGTACGAGGCAGGCGACACGCTGCGGCGACGACTCGACGGCAAGATCGATCGCATCGGCGTGAGCGATGCGACGTTCATCGTCAACGACCCGGGCGGAGCCTCGCAGGCTTCGCGCCCGCTGGCCGCTGCCGACTACGGCACGGCCGTGGAGGCGCTGCTGGACTGGCTGGAGGCGCAGCCGATCTTCGCGTCGGTCATAGCCGCGGGACACCGCGTCGTCCACGGCATGCAACATGTCGAACCCGAGCCGGTCACGCCAGCGCTGTTGGCGGAACTGCA
The DNA here is from genome assembly GCA_024653875.1 of Acidobacteriota bacterium. GTDB lineage: Bacteria > Acidobacteriota > Vicinamibacteria > Vicinamibacterales > SCN-69-37 > SYFT01. Next base: position 15,901 of record JANLHE010000649.1, on the reverse strand, counting down.
CCAGATCACGCCCTACGCGCCCGATCATCTGCCGGGCGAGATTGCCCTGATCGAGGCGTTCCTGCGGCGGCATCCCCGGCTCCCCCAGATGGTGTGCTTCGACACCGCGTTTCACCAGACCATGCCGAGGGTCGCGAAGCTGCTGCCGATTCCCCGGCGCTTCGACGCGCGGGGCGTGCAGCGTTACGGCTTCCACGGTTTGTCGTACGCGTATCTGATGGAAGAACTCGCGCGCATGGGCGACCCAGCGGCCTCGACTGGTCGCGTGATCCTCGCGCATCTGGGCAACGGCGCCAGTCTGGCCGCCGTGCGCGACGGTCACAGCATCGACACCAGTATGGGCTTCACGCCGACGGCCGGATTGCCCATGAGCACCCGATCTGGAGATCTGGACCCGGGACTGGTCAGCTACCTGGCGCGCACCGACGACATGACGCCGACGCGATTTGATCACATGGTCAACCACGAGTCCGGCCTGCTCGGCGTGTCGGAGACCAGTTCCGACATGCGGGACCTGCTCGCGCAGGAAGCCGATGACGTGCGGGCCGCGGAGGCCGTCGCGCTGTTCTGTTATCAGGCCAAGAAGTGGATCGGCGCCTTTGCCGCTGCGCTGGGTGGAGTAGACACGCTCGTCTTCGCCGGAGGCATCGGCGAACATGCGGCGCCGGTCCGCGAGCGCATGTGCGAAGGGCTGGGCTTCCTCGGCATCGAGCTGGACAGGTCGCGCAATGCTGAGTCGGCGGACGTGATTTCGACGGACGCCAGCCGCGTCACGGTTCGGGTCATTCGCACAGACGAAGAACTGATGATTGCACGCTCGGTGTGGCGTGCCCGTGCAGCGGTCACGGCAGGGTAATCGAGTTGCTCAATATGAAGAGACACACAAAGACCCCGACCCCGGAACAGTTGCGCAAGCTGGACGCGTATTGGCGCGCGGCGAACTACCTGTCGGTCGGGCAGATCTACCTCTACGACAATCCCCTGCTGACAAAGCCCCTCACCCTGGCGCACGTCAAGCCGCGTCTGCTGGGTCACTGGGGCACGACGCCGGGGCTGAACTTCATTTATGCCCATCTGAACCGCGTCATCACCGCGCACGATCTGAACGTGATCTACATCACCGGCCCTGGCCACGGAGGGCCGGGGATCGTGGCCAACACGTATCTCGAGGGTACGTATACCGAGGTGTACCCCAATATCTCGCAGGACGAAGACGGGATGCGACGGCTGTTCACGCAGTTCTCCTTCCCCGGCGGCATTCCGAGTCATGTCGCGCCGGACACGCCGGGGTCCATTCACGAAGGCGGCGAGTTGGGGTACTCGCTGTCGCATGCGTACGGCGCCGCGTTCGACAATCCAGACCTGCTCGTCGCGTGTGTCGTGGGTGACGGCGAGGCAGAGACGGGTCCTCTGGCGACCAGTTGGCACTCGAACAAGTTTCTCAATCCGGTCCACGACGGCGCCGTGTTGCCCATTCTGCACGTGAATGGCTACAAGATCGCCGGCCCCACGGTGTTGGCCCGCATTCCTCGAGAGGAGCTGGAGGCGCTCTTCCGCGGGTACGGCTACACACCGTATGTCGTCGAGGGCGACGACCCGATGGACATGCATCAGCGGATGGCTGCGACGCTCGACACAATCGTCGCCGACATCCGCGGCATCCAACAGGACGCCCGCGCGAACGGGTTCACCGTGCGTCCGCGCTGGCCCATGATCATCTTGCGCTCCCCAAAGGGCTGGACGGGCCCGAAGGTGGTCGATGGCCAGCGGACGGAAGGGACTTTTCGCTCGCATCAAGTGCCGATGGGGGACATGAGTCGTCCTGGGCACGTCAAGATTCTGGAGAAGTGGATGCGGAGCTATCATCCGCGGGAGTTGTTCGACACCGCCGGCCGGCTTGTTCCCGAGCTCGCGGCACTCGCCCCCAAGGGCGAGCGCCGCATGAGCGCCAATCCCCACGCCAACGGCGGCCTCCTGCTGCGTGATCTGCGGCTGCCGGACTTCCGCGGCTACGCCGTGACCGTGCCACGGCCGGGCGCCACCTCAGGGGAGGCCACGCGTGTTCAGGGCGAATTCATCCGCGACGTCATCACGCGTAACGCTGACAATTTCCGCGTGTTCAGCCCGGACGAAACGAACTCGAATCGGTGGAACGCGGTGTTCGAGGTGACGAACCGGTGTTCAACCGCGGAGATGCTTCCCGGCGACGACCACGTCGCACCCGATGGGCGCGTGATGGAAATGCTCAGCGAGCACCAATGCGAAGGCTGGCTCGAAGGCTATCTGCTCACGGGGCGCCACGGGTTCTTCTCCTGCTACGAAGCATTCATTCACATCGTCGATTCCATGTTCAACCAGCACGCCAAGTGGCTCGAGATGGCGAATCACATTCCATGGCGCCGGCCGATCGCTTCTCTGAACTACCTTCTGTCGTCGCATGTGTGGCGTCAAGACCACAACGGGTTCAGCCATCAGGATCCTGGCTTCCTCGACGTGGTCGCGAACAAGAAAGCCGAAGTCGTTCGTATCTACTTGCCCCCCGATGCGAACACGCTGCTCTCGGTGACCGACCATTGCCTCCGTAGCCGGAACTACGTGAACGTCGTCGTCGCCGGGAAACAACCATCGCCGCAATGGCTCGACATGGACGCGGCCGTGACGCACTGCACCGCCGGCCTCGGCATCTGGCCCTGGGCCAGTAACGATCAGGGCAGCGAGCCGGATGTCGTCATGGCGTGCTGCGGCGATGTGCCGACGCTTGAGACCCTGGCCGCCGTCGGGTTGCTGCGACGCTATTTTCCAGAGCTGAAGGTCCGTGTGATCAACGTGGTCGACCTGATGAGGCTCCAGCCACCGAGTGAGCACCCGCATGGGTTGAGCGACCAGGAGTTCGACGTCCTCTTCACGACCGACAAGCCGATTATTTTTGCGTTTCACGGGTACCCGTTGCTCATCCATCGCTTGACCTATCGCCGCACCAATCATCCGAACCTGCACGTGCGCGGTTACAAAGAAGAAGGGACGACGACCACCCCCTTCGACATGGTCGTCCTGAACGACCTCGATCGCTTCCACCTGGTCTCCGACGTCATCAACCGCGTGCCGACGCTGGGCGCGCGGGCGGCCTACGTCCAGCAGGAGATGCGCGACAAGCTGCTCGAGCATAAGCAGTACATCGAGACGCACGGCGAGGACATGCCGGAGATTCGGAATTGGCAGTGGGGCGCGAAGCAGTGATCAACCCACGGGTGTCCATTAATCAAGGAGGTCCAAAATGCCCATTCGACTCAACGAAGAGAACGGCGGAAAGTGGCTTGTCGTCCACGTCAGCGGGAAGCTGGCGGCGGCGGACTATGAGCAGTTCGTGCCGGAGTTCGAGCGACTCGTCCGGCAGCACGGACCATTGCGCGTGCTGTTCGACATGACAGGGTTCCACGGCTGGAGCGCCGGCGCGCTGTGGCAGGACGTCAAGTTCGATCTCAAGCACTTCGCCGACATCGAACGGATCGCGATGGTCGGCGAGAAGAAATGGCAGCACGGCATGGCGACGTTCTGCAAGCCGTTCACGAAAGCCACCATCCGATACTTCGATCACGCCGACGCGGCTGAGGCGCGGACGTGGTTGGGCGAAGCGTAGCAGGCCGATGCTGGACGAAGCAGGCGGTCGGGCGAATCGCGGCGCCGTCGTCTCGGTGCGTGGCAGCGTCGTGGATATACGGTTCGACGAGCACTTGCCGCCGATTCATTCGCTGCTGCGCGCGGGCGAGGGCGGGCGTATCGTCCTCGAAGTGCTGGCGCAGCGTGATGCGCGCCACGTGCGTGGCATCGCATTGACACCCACCCAGGGTCTCGCCCGCGGCAGCGCGGTGGAAGACACGGGAGGGCCGCTGAAGGCGCCGGTCGGTCAGGGAACGCTCGGGCGCATGTTTGACGTGTTTGGCAATGTCATCGACCGCGAAGCGCCGCCGCCCGATGCTGAGTGGCGTTCCGTGCATCGGGCTCCGCCTCCGCTGGCGGAGCGATCCACCACCTCCGAGATCTTCGAAACGGGCATCAAGGTCATCGACGTGCTCGTGCCGATGGAGCGCGGCGGCAAGGCGGGCCTGTTTGGCGGGGCCGGTGTCGGCAAGACGGTCCTGCTCACCGAGATCATCCACAACATGATCGGGCACAACATGATCGGGCACCACGGGGGCGTCAGCATCTTCTGCGGTATCGGCGAGCGCTGTCGCGAGGGTGAAGAGCTGTACCGCGACATGAAGGCCGCCGGTGTGCTGCCGAGCATGGTGATGCTCTTTGGCCAGATGAACGAGCCGCCGGGCAGTCGCTTCCGCGTCGGGCATGCGGCGTTGACGATGGCCGAGTATTTCCGGGACGACGAGCATCGCGACGTGCTGCTGCTCATCGACAATATTTTCCGCTTCATCCAGGCGGGCATGGAGGTGTCCGGCCTGATGGGGCAGATGCCGTCGCGACTGGGCTACCAGCCGACGATGGGCACCGAGCTCTCGGCGTTGGAGGAGCGCATCGCCAACACCGACGCCGGCGCGATCACCTCTATCCAGGCGGTCTATGTGCCGGCCGATGACTTCACCGATCCGGCTGCGGTGCATACGTTCTCGCACCTGTCCGCGTCGATCGTGCTCTCCCGCAAGCGCGCGAGCGAAGGTCTCTATCCGGCCATAGACCCCCTGCAATCCAGTTCCAAGATGGCCACGCCGACGATCTGCGGTCAGCGGCATTACGACCTCGCCCAGGACATCCGCCAGACGCTCGCCCAGTATGCGGGCCTCAAGGACATCATTGCGATGCTCGGCCTGGAGCAGTTGTCGCCGGAGGATCGCCGCGTGGCCGCCAGGGCCAGACGGCTGGAGCGCTTTCTCACCCAGCCCTTCTTCACGACCGAGCAGTTCACAGGCCTCACCGGGAAGCTCGTCAGCCTCAAGGATGCGCTGGACGGCTGTGAGCGCATCCTGCGCGACGAGTTCACAGACTACTCGGAGCGCGCGCTCTACATGATTGGCACCGTGGATGAGGCGAAGAAAAAGGCTCACGATGCGCATGAACCTTAAGGTGCTCCTGCCCTTCCAGATCTTCGCCGAGAAGACCGGCGTCTCGCGCATCGTGGCGGAGACCCGCGACGGTTCGTTCGGGCTGCTGCCGCGTCGACGCGACTGCGTCGCTGCGCTCACACCGGGAATACTGATCTACGACTCCGACGCGGACGGCGAAGTGTTCGTGGCGGTGGATGAAGGGGTGCTGGTCAAGACCGGCCCGGATGTACTCGTGTCGGTGCGCCGGGCGCTGGGCGGAACGGACCTCGGTCAGTTACGTGATGCGGTGGAGCGGGAGTTTGTGACCCTGGATGCGCACGAGCACGGCGTGCGCTCGGTCATGGCGAGATTGGAAGCCGGCTTTGTTCGCCGATTCGCGAGCTTGAACGATGAGTGACGGTCCACAGAAGACGCCGAAGAAGGCCCCCACCTTCGCCGCGCAAATCGGTGCGAAGGCCGCGCGCAAGCGCAGGGCGCGGCGGAACGCCACGCCCGACGTCTGGTTCGGCCTGGGCATGATGGGGTTGATCGGCTGGTCCGTGGTGGTTCCCACCCTGCTCGGTGCGGCGATCGGCCTCTGGTTGGACCGACGCCATCCGGGCACACGGTCCTGGACGTTGGCGCTGTTGATGGCCGGGCTCGCCATCGGCTGTGTGAATGCATGGCATTGGGTGGCCAAGGAAGGTCGGGCGATGCGGGAGGACCAGGAGGACAGCCATGAATGACGCGGTGATGCTGGCGTTGGCCGTGCTGGCGGGAGGAGCGCTCGGCGCCATCTTCTTCGGTGGGCTCTGGTGGACGGTCCGCAGGGGCATCGCGTCGACGCAGCCGGCCCTGTGGTTCTTCGGGAGCTTCTTGCTGCGGACGGCCCTGGCGCTGGGTGGTTTCTACCTTGTCGGGCGGGGGCAGTGGGAGCGGCTGCTGATGTGTCTGCTCGGGTTTGTGGCGGCGCGTGTCATCGTGACAAGGGTGAGCCGCTCGGGCGTTGCACGCCCGAGCGCCGGATCGCGGCAGGCCAGCCATGCGCCTTAGTCCCGACGAGATCGTCTTCTGGCACTACGGGTTTCTGACCCTTAATGCCACGATTGTGTTCACGTGGGGGCTGATGCTCGTGCTGGCCGTCGGGGCACGACTCATCACGCGCAGACTCTCCATGGATCTCACACGTTCCCGCTGGCAGAACCTGCTGGAGATCATCGTTACTGCGGTCGCGCAACAAATCGCAGACGTCGGCCTCCGCCCGCCAGAGAAGTATGTGGGATTTCTGGGGACGCTCTTCCTGTTCGTCGCCGCAGCCAGCCTGTGCACCGTCATTCCAGGCTACGAGCCGCCGACCGGCTCGCTCTCGACCACCGCAGCCCTCGCGCTGTGCGTGCTCGTGGCCGTGCCGGTCTTCGGTATCCAGGAAAAAGGTGTGGGCGGTTATCTCAAGTTGTATATCAAGCCTACGTTCATCATGCTGCCGTTCAATATCATCAGCGAAGTGTCTCGCACGCTCGCGCTGGCCGTGCGCTTGTTCGGCAACATGATGAGCGGCGCGATGATTGTCGCGATTCTGCTGACCATTACACCCTTCATTTTCCCGATCGTCATGACGGCGCTGGGCCTGCTCACGGGCATGGTGCAGGCCTACATCTTCAGCATCCTGGCCGCGGTCTATATCGCGTCCGCCACGCGGACGCGCACGCGCAAGGCCGCGCAGGCGCCCACGACCTGACACAGCGGAATACGGACAAGGACACCCCTATGGACAGCCTGACGCTCATCGCCGTCGCCTCGATTGTCACCGCCGGCATCACCACCGCATTCGGCACGATGGCGCCAGCCCTGGGCGAAGGGCGGGCGGTGTCGACCGCGCTGAGCTCCCTGGCCCAGCAGCCCGACGCGTCCGCCACGATTACCCGGACCCTGTTTGTCGGTCTGGCGATGATCGAGTCCACCGCCATCTACTGCTTCGTGGTCTCGATGATTCTCATCTTCGCCAATCCGTTCTGGAATCAGGCCATCGCCCAGACCGCCGGAAAGTAACCCGTGCTCATTGATTGGTTCACCGTCGGCGCGCAAGCCCTCAACTTCCTCATCCTGGTGTGGTTGATGAAGCGCTTTCTCTACAAGCCCGTTCTTGACGCCATCGACGCGCGAGAGGCGCGAATCGCCGCGGCGATCGCGGACGCCGACGGGAAGACGGCTGAAGCCGCGAAAGAGCGCGAGGAGTTCCAGCACAAGAACGAGGTGTTCGACCAGGAGCGCGCCGCCCTTGTGACCCAGGCCACTGACGAGGCGAATGCCGAACGTCAGCGACTCCTCGACGATGCACGGCAGGCGGCCGATGCCCTGAGTGCCAAGCGGATGGAGATGTTGAAACACGAGGTCCATACGCTCAATCAGGCCATCGGTCGCCGGACCGAGCGGGAAGTGTTCGCCATCGCGAGACAGGCGCTGACGGATCTCGCCTCGACGAGCCTTGAGGCCCGCATGGCCGACGTGTTCACTCGCCGACTGCGGGAGATGGGCGGCGAGGTGAAGGCCGGACTCGCGGAGGGCCTGAGGTCCGCGCCGGACCCCGCGATCGTGCGCAGCGCGTTTGATCTGCCCGCGGAGCTACGCGCGGACATCCAACGTGCGCTCAACGAAACATTTTCGGATGACGTGCGCGTCCGGTTCGAGACCGCGCCGGATCTGGTCAGCGGAATCGAACTCACGACGAACGGGCACACAGTGGCGTGGAGCATCGCGGAGTACCTCGCGTCCTTGGAGAAGGCGGTTGGCGAACTCATCAAAGAGCCAGACCATGCCCAACGCGCCTGACAGCCTGCAGCGCGTCTTCGACTGCGCGTTCGAGCGTATCAGCCAGGTGCGGGACGCCTTCGCACCCCAGCTGACGCCACGCGAGGTGGGTACGATCTCGACCGTCTCCACCGGCATCGCCACGGTCTCCGGCCTTCCCAGCGTCGGCTTCGAGGAATTGGTCACATTTCCCGGCGGCGTGCCCGGTATCGCCTTCAATGTGGATGAGGACGAGGTTGGCGTCGTCCTCCTCGGCGACTACTGGCACCTGCAGGCCGGCGATACCGTTGAGCGAACCGGCCGCGTCATGGACGTGGCGGTGGGCGACGGGTTGCTGGGACGCGTCATCGATCCGCTCGGCCGCCCGCTCGATGGCCAGGGGCCGGTGGCCTCCACCGAGCGGCTGCCCATCGAGCGGCCCGCGCCACCCATCATGGACCGCGCGCCCGTCACCGTGCCGCTCCAGACGGGTCTGAAAGTGATCGATGCCCTCGTGCCCATCGGGCGCGGCCAGCGCGAGTTGATTCTCGGCGATCGCCAGACGGGCAAAACGGCGATCGCGATCGACACCATCCTGAACCAGCGCGGGAAGAACGTGCTCTGTGTCTACTGTGCGATCGGCCAGCGTGCGGCCGCCGTGGCGAAGGCCGTGGCCGTCCTGCGAGAGCAAGGTGCGATGGCGTACACCGTCGTGGTCGTGGCCGAGGGGAACGACGCACCCGGCCTCGCGTACATCGCGCCGTACGCGGCAACCAGTATCGCGGAGCACTTCATGGAAACGGGTCGCGATGTGCTGATCGTCTACGACGACCTCACCCAGCACGCCCGCGCGTATCGTGAGCTGTCCCTCCTGCTCCGCCGGCCACCCGGGCGAGAAGCGTTCCCGGGCGACATCTTCTACATTCACTCGCGGCTACTCGAACGCGCCACCCATCTGCGCCCCGAGCTCGGCGGCGGCTCGCTCACCGCGCTACCCATCATCGAGACCGAAGCGCAGAACATATCCGCCTACATTCCGACCAACCTGATTTCCATCACGGACGGACAGGTGTACCTCTCACCGTCGTTGTTCGAACTGGGCGTGCTGCCCGCGGTCGATGTCGGCAAGTCCGTGTCGCGCGTGGGCGGCAAAGCGCAACGGGCCCCCTACCGCGCGGTGGCGGGTGACCTCAAGCTGGCCTACGCGCAGTTCGAGGAACTCGAGACGTTTGCCCGCTTCGGCGCCCGCATGGATGAAGACACCGGCAGGACCATTACACATGGACGGCGCATCCGCGCCTGCCTGAAGCAGCCGGAGTTCGCCCCGGTGTCCGTGCCGGCCCAGATCGCCATACTGCTGGCGCTGACCGGGGCGCTCTTCGACCCGGTGCCGCTCGAGCAGATGACGGACGCCGAGCACGCCGTCCGCGAGGCAGCGGCGAACATCCCGGCGGACGTGCGTGCCCGATTCGAAACGGCCGCCCAATTAAGTGACGACGATCGTCTGACGATCATGGATATCGCTCGAGCATCGCTGGCGCGTTTTCAACCGACGCACGAGGAACAGGCATGAGCGACACCACGGCGAGCCTGCGCCGGAAGATTGACAGTGCCAGCGATCTTCAATCCGTCGTCCGTACGATGAAAGCCATGGCCGCATCGAGTATCGGACAGTACGAGCAATCGGTGCGCGCGCTGGCCGACTACTATCGGACCGTGGAACTGGGTCTGGGCGCGTGCGTTCGTGGGAGCGAGCCAGCGGCCCCTGAGCCCAGACCGAATGAACTCACCGAGGCGGGCGCGGTTGGTGCCGTCGTGTTCGGATCCGATCAGGGCCTGGTGGGCCGGTTCAACGACGTGGTGGCCGATCACGCGATCGAGACCCTCGCAGCTCTGTCCGGGACACCCATCATCTGGGCTGTCGGGGAGCGCGTGCATGGGCATCTGACGAACGCGGGCCTGTCGCTCGTGGGACGCTTCACCGTGCCGACCTCCGTCACGGCCATTGCCTCGCTCGTCGGGCAGATTCTCGTCGAGACCGAGACGGATCACGGCGACGGTCGCGCCACCGAACTCCACCTCGTCTACAACCGCCCCGTGTCCGGCGCGGTGTACGCACCCGTCAGCCAGCGACTGCTCCCGCTGGACGACACCTGGCGACGTACGCTGGCCGAACGTCCCTGGCCGACCAAGCGCGTGCCCGAAGTCATGGGTGGCGATACCGCGACCGTGAGGGCGTTCATCCGCGAATACCTGTTCGTCTCGCTGTTTCGGGCGTGCGCCGAATCCCTCGCCAGCGAGAACGCGAGCCGCCTGGCCGCGATGCAGCGCGCGGACAAGAACATCGACGAACTCCTGGAGGATTTCAACGGGAGATTTCATCGTGTTCGGCAGAGTGGCATCGACGAGGAACTGTTCGACGTCATTGCCGGGTTCGAAATGCTCGCCAGGTAAACCAGCGCCAGGTCGGCGAGGACCGCTTATGAAGCGCAAGCGGAAGCACGCATAGGGAGCGCGTACGTCGGCCCGCCTCTGTTTCTCGGCTCGTGGCGAACCGAACGGGTTCTCGAAGCAACCCGTTTAATGATCAAAACGACCCAAGTCGGCGGGGTCAGATATAATATATGTATTATAAAATATTACTTAATATCGTGATATGCTTAACAATATGCTTGACCTTGAGGCCGTTGCCCGCGAGCGTCTGATGACCTGGCTGCCTGGCGCCAAGATCGTGCGTCCGCCGGACACTGCGGTCGATGCGGTACTCGTGTGGCAGGGGCCCAGGGGAACGGTCCGATACGTACTCGAATTCAAGAAGCACCTTCCCCAACAGGACATCCAGGTGGTTGCCCGTCGATTGGAGCAGCAAGCAAAGAATCTGCCCAAGGCGAAAGCGGTTGCGCGGCCGCTCCTCCTGGCTCCCTACGTGCCGCCGAAGCAGGCGGCGTTCCTGCGCGGTCGCGGAATCGATTACGCCGACGAAGCAGGCAACGCACACCTGCAGGCCCCCGGAGTACTCGTGCACATCGAAGGCAAACGCCCAGGACTGATCACCACGACGAAAGGTGGCATCACGAAAGGCTGGGTGAAGGTGATGCTCGCCGGTCTGCTCAACCCCGGGCTTTTTGAGGGCCCGTATCACCACCTTGCGGTTGCCGCCGGTGTGACGCCGCCGACAGTCATGACGTGCCTTCGCGATCTCCAACGGCGCGGCCTGCTGGACGTGCGGGGACAACGACGACGATTGGTGGGTCGCCGGGAGCTGCTCCCGCTGTGGACGCAGGCCTATGTGAACACGCTCCGTCCCCGCCTTGCGGAACGTCGTTTCCGCATGTTGCCGGCAGACGATGCCCAAGCCGGACTGACGCGAATGCACGACGTCCTGGCAGTTCACCGTGTTGCGTGGTGCCTGACGGGAGCCGCCGCCGCGCACCAGTTAACGCACTATTACCGAGCGGGCGTGATCGAGATCTATGCCGCGCCCCGGGCCATCACCGACGCAATCGCTCGCGAGTTGAAAGCGCAACCGACGGAAGGTGACGCGAACTTTGTGGTGATTGAGCCGCCGATTCCAGGTGTCGTGCCCGGACCGGCGGACCGTACGGCGCCCCTCCCGATGGCCCCAGCGCTCCTCGCGTACGCCGAACTCCGATTCCACGGCATGGGACAGGCTGACGACGCGGCTGAACTGCTGCTGCCGCTGATCGAGGGTCGAGATGACGCGACCACTTGATCCGAGCCTCCTTGAGACGGTGACCGCCCTGATCGATGGACTCGAGCATGCGAGCGTTCGGTACTGCCTCATCGGCGCGCTGGTGCCTGAGCTCCTCTTGAAGACACCGCCGCCCAGGCAGACCAACGACGCCGATGCCGTCGTGCAGGTCGAGACGCTCGAGGACTTCGAACGCGTGAAGAGCGTCCTTGAACTCAAGCCATATGGATTCACCCGGACGCGCGGGCCATTTCGGCTGGAGCGCGGCGCCGGAAGAATCGACGTGCTGCCGTACAGCGAGACCCTTGCCCCTGGTGGGCTCCTCCGTATTCCTCCCAGCGCGCCGTACAACATGCTCGGCTTCGATAAGGTTCATGTTGCCCAGACGCGAGTCACGATCGACGGTGGGCGAACGGTGCCGCTGGTCACGATCCCGCTCTACGCGCTGCTGAAGATCGTCGCGTACTCAGATCGGCGCGAAACCAGGGACCCAGCTGGCGTTCTGCACTGTCTCCTGTTTTACGAGGAGGATTCCGACCGTCTGTACGGAGCGGAACACAAAGGAGCGCTCATCGATTTCGACGCTGCCAGCGCATATCTGCTCGGCCTCGATGGCCGCGACCTTGTTGATGCGCCGCTGGCAGCGGTGACTGGCCCCATCCTGACCGCACTGAGCGATCCGGAATCACCGCTCGGGTTTCAAACCGTGCGCGAATATCGCGGTGGGACCTCGAATGACCGCTTGCGTTCACACACCGCGCGCCTCTTCGGCGCTTACCGAGACGGCCTGGGGATCTGACGAGAATCCATGAGACCGGGCGGCTTATCGCACGCAGGGGACCGCTTCCGCGGAGGGTCGAGGGCGATGTAGAGTCTTGAGCATGCACACGTTGTTGCTCATCATCCACTTCATCGGCTTGGCGCTCGGCCTGGGCACCGGCTTCGCGTTGTTCACCCTCGGCCTGGCCGCCAAGGACATGGCCCCGGCCGACCGCGGCGCCTTCATGCGGCGCGCCATGGTCCTCGGCAAGAACGGCAGCATTGGGCTGCTCCTGCTGATTCTGTCCGGCGTGTGGCTGGTGTTCTCACAGGGCGCCGCCGAGGTGCTGGCGTGGGGCGGCGGGATGTTCCACGTCAAGCTCACCCTGGTGGTGATCCTGACGGGCACGTTTGGCTACATGCAGATGCTGATCCGGCAGGCCAAGGGGAGCGACGGCGCCGCCGCGATGGCGCGTCTCCCCCTGGTCGGCCGGATCATGTTGCTCCTCAACATCGCCATCGTGGTGACGGCGGTGCTGGCGTTCAGCTAGTGTCAGCGGCCGCGCGTCACGACGACGCGGAACCACCCCGCGTTGTCGTTGAACGTGAGGTCGTTGATGCCGAGCATCAGACGGCCATTGGCCGGCATCCGGATGGCTTGGGGCGCCGAGCCGATCGAAAACGGCTGGCCGCCGGTGCCGACCTTGCCGATGAGGCCACCCACCGGGAGCGAGGCCACGGGAACCCGGCGCAGGATGCCGCTGCGCGCGCGGCCCGCCACATTGCCGTCGGCCGTCGAGATGTCGTCGTCGCCTTCGCCGAAGCGAATGTCGCGCGACACGTCAAACCGCAGGTAGTCGCCCGTGCGCACGGTGATGCCGCTGTCGGTCCAGGGGTCCGCGGCCATCACGGCAATCGAGCCATCCGACTGCGCGCCGCCACTGGCCGGCGTCCGGTCGTTGCGGGTGACGTTGCCGCCAGGTCGAACCAGATAGATGCGCGCCACGTCGGTGGACGGGATCTCACGCTCACCGCGGAACCGGAGGATCAGCGGCGACGTGCCACCGACGTCCGTCCATTCGGTCAGCAGAGTGTCCCCATTCTTGAACACCACCAGGTGATCCACCGCCGTCATGTCGTTGAACCACGACTGCCGCACGGTCACGTTGCCGCCGAAGTCAACCATCGCGACCTGATCCTTGGGGATCATGCGGGAGGCCCCGCGCACTTCCACTTCAAAACCGCCCGCTTTGAGGTCCACCAGAGTGACACCCATCGTGTCGCCCGAACGGAGCGTGAGTGTCACCGAGGCCTGGGCGGACAACACCACGCTCGCCGCCACGGCCATGACCAACGCGCCCATCAGGGCCTTTGTGTAACTTTTCATATGAGATCTCCCTCCAAAACTGTTCTACAGGTATTCTACGCATTGCAAAAGGGGGACCATGTGCCAAACGAGACAACGTTTTACCGCTGGACTGACATGCCGAAGGAAAAGGTCACCGATCTCCTCGATCGGCGGCTGATCACCGGCGACCGCATGATGCTGGCTCACGTGTACCTGAAAAAGGGCTGTATTGTGCCCCGCCATCAGCATGAAAACGAGCAGCTGACCTACGTCCTGGAGGGCGCCCTCCATTTCTGGATTGGCGAAGATGGATCGAAGGAAATCACCATCCGGACCGGCGAAGTGCTGCACATTCCGTCCAATGTCTGGCATAAGGCCGAGGCGCTGGAGGACACGTTGGATGTGGACGTCTTCAGCCCGCCGCGCGCCGACTGGCTGGCCAAGACCGACGACTACCTTCGGAAGTAACCATGGATCTCGGACTCCGCGATCGTGTCGCCATCGTCGCCGCCGGCAGCAAGGGACTGGGGCGGGCCATAGCCGGCGCCCTCGCCGCTGAAGGCGCGGCGGTGGTGATCTGCGCGCGTGGGCGCGAGGCGCTCGACGCGGCGTGCCGCGAACTCGAGGCCGCCGGCGGGCGCTGTCACGGCGTGGTGGCTGACGTCTCGGTCCCGGCTGACGTCACGGCGGTGGTCGACGCCGCCCAGCGGGTCCACGGGCGCGTGGACATCCTGGTGACGAACTCGGGCGGCCCCAAGGCGGGCCGGTTCGACACCCTGACCCCGGAGGACTGGGACGCGGCCACGCGCGTGCTGCTCACCAGCGCCGTGGGCTTTGCCGCGGCGGTATTGCCCGGCATGCGTGAGCGGCGGTGGGGACGGATCCTCAACGTGACCTCGATCGCCGCCAAGCAGCCGGTGGACGGGCTGATGCTCTCGAACAGCCTGCGGGCCGGCGTGGTGGCCTTTGCCCGGACCCTGGCCAACGAGGTGGCCGCCGACGGGATCACCGTGAACAACCTCCTGCCGGGCTACACACGCACCGAGCGGGTGGCGGACCTGTCCGCCCAGATGGCGGCCACCGGCGGGACCACGGCCGCCGCGGTGGTGGCCCGGTGGGAAGCGGAAATTCCCATGCGAAGACTGGGCGAACCGCGGGAATTTGCCGCCCTGGCGGCCTTTCTGGCCTCCGAACAGGCCGCCTACATCACGGGCCAGTCCATCGCGGTGGACGGCGGCTGGATCCGAAGCATGTTCTGAGCGGACCCCAGGCCCCCAGGACCTCAGGACCCCAGGACCGACTTCTGTTAATCTTCCTTAGCGTGTCTCCCATAGAACTCGCCCTGAACATCACGCCCCGTGCCCGTTTGGACGTGGTTGACGTCCGCGCCCGCACGACCGAGGTCCACGGCGAGGCGCTTCGCGGCTTCCGGCGTCATTTTTACGCCTCTGAACACTCCACGGCTGGTTTCCTGTCGCAAAGCCTGGCCGCGCGCCTGCACGCGCGCTTTGGCGGGATCGGCCCGTATCTGGATGTGTTCCGCACCGTGTTTCCGGAGGGCGCCGGCTACCGGCACGATCAGCTCGAGCTGCGCGATGAACTGGCGCCCGAGCAGAAGGCCATCGAGCCGACCAACGCGGATTCGCACCTCGCGTTCATGGGCGGCGGCCTCCGCGCGTGCGTGACCGATGATGCCCAGCGCGAGGCGCCGGTGTACTTCGTGGATTTCGACGGCGTGTACCGGAACGTGCCGCGCAAGCGGACCGCGCGCGTCGTGGGCTTCAACACCGCGGAAGAAGTGGCGCGGGTCACGATCGACGTGCCGGTGTCCGGGCACGCGATCGATGCCGTGAACCTGCGCGAATCACGCATCGGCCTGTTCGATCAGGTGTCCGAGCTGATTCAGGCGCACGGCGTGACCAAGGGCCGCGTGCGCCTGGAACTGGCAACCAGCGAGCAGTTCGCCAGCCTGACCGTCAACGAATACGAGACGCTGCTGATGAAGCACGACCTGGCCGAGGTGCTGCAGAATCCGCTCCGCTTCGCCGCGGAGAAGGTCCGGCACGCGTGGAAGGATCCGCGCGCCGTGCCGGCCAAGGCGCTGGGGTACGCCCAGTACGACATGGTGCGCGCGCTGAATCAGTTGCTGGACGCGCTCGGCTTGAAGACGTCGCGCATCGAACGGCTTGTCGCGCGCAGCCTGGAGGCACCCGCCTCGCGGTTCCTGCGCATGCGCCGGTCCGTGGACCTCATGGTCTCCGA
>JANLHE010000644.1 GCA_024653875.1 Acidobacteriota bacterium | reverse complement strand
ACCTCCAGCCAGTAGACAAACGCCGCGTCGGGCCCGGTGCCTGTCAGATTCCACGCGCCGGCAAAGGGCGAGACCTGCGCCCGCGCGTCCGGCGCGAGTCCAAGCGCCATCACCACGATAAAGAGACCGGCAAGCACTCGTGAAGTCAGTCGCATGGGTCGTATCCTACGCTACAATCCCCGCGTGCAAATCATCAGAAACCGGGAAGCCTACGACGTCTGCATCGTCGGATCGGGGGCGGGCGGCGGCATGGCCGCCAAGGTGCTGACCGAAGCCGGCGCGAAGGTCGTCATGCTGGAAGCCGGCGTGAACTGGGATCCGGTCAAGGACAGCCACATGTTCGCCTGGCCGTATGACTCGCCGCGCCGCGGGGCCGGCACGCCGGAACGCCCGTGGGGCGAGTTTGGCGCGTGGATTGGCGGCTTTGCGATCGATGGCGAACCGTACACGACCGGCCCCGGCAGCAGCTTCCAGTGGTTTCGCACGCGCATGCTCGGTGGCCGCACGAATCACTGGGGCCGGATCTCGCTGCGTTTCGGTCCGAAGGACTTCCGCCGCAAGAGCCTGGACGGCATGGGTGACGACTGGCCGATCGGGTACGACGACCTGAAGCCGTACTACGATCAGGTCGATCGGCTCGTGGGCCTGTTCGGATCGGTCGAAGGCATCCCGAACGAACCGGACGGCATCTTCCAGCCGCCTCCCAGGCCGCGCTGTTACGAGCAGCTCATCAAGCGTGCCTCCGATCGCCTCAACATCACGTGCATCCCGAACCGGCTGTCGGTGCTGACCCGCGAACTCAACGGCCGGCCCGCGTGCCACTACTGCGGCCAGTGCTTGCGCGGCTGCGCCACCCACTCGAACTTCTCATCACCGTCGGTGCTGCTGCCGCCGGCGATGGCCACGGGCCGGCTGACGATCATCACGGACGCCATGGCGCGCGAGGTCACCGTGAACGCGCAGGGCCTGGCGACGGGCGTGGCGTACATCGACAAGAAGACCGGTCGCGAGAATCACGTGCAGGCGCGCATCGTCGTCCTGGCGGCCAGCGCGTGTGAATCCGCGCGCATCATGCTGAACTCAAAGTCAACGCAGTTCCCGCAGGGGATCGGCAATTCGAGCGGCGTGGTCGGCAAGTACATCAGCGACAGCACGGGTGGCAGCGTCACGGCATTCGTGCCGCAGCTGATGGATCAGATTCCGCACAATGAAGACGGCGCCGGCGGCGCGCACCTCTACATGCCGTGGGTGCTCGACAACAGCAAGCTCGACTTCCCCCGCGGGTATCACATCGAAATCGGGGGCGGCCTCGGTATGCCCGGATCGGGATTCGGCGGCAACATCCAGCGCTTCAGCGGCTACGACAACGGCCGCGAGGTCGGCGGCTACGGGGCCTCGCTCAAAGCCGACTACCGCAAGTTCTACGGCGCCACGGTCAACCTTGCCGGCCGCGGCGAGATGATCCCCAACGAGCAGAGCTACTGCGAGATCGATCCGACCACCGTGGACAAATGGGGCATCCCGGTGCTGCGGTTCCACTGGAAGTGGACCGACCACGAACACAACCAGGTCAAGCACATGCAGGAGACGTTCCGCTCCATCTTCGCGGAGATGGGCGCCACGCCCATGTCACCGATGCCCGGCAAGGAGCGCGGCTACGGCATCTCCACCGGCGGCAGCATCATCCACGAACTGGGGGTCACGCGCATGGGCCACGACCCGAAGACGTCGGTGCTCAACAGGAACTGCCAGGCTCACGACGTGAAGAACCTGTTTGTCACCGACGGCGGGCCGTTTGTGTCGCAACCCGACAAGAACCCCACCTGGACCATTCTGGCGCTCTCCTGGCGCACCAGCGACTTCATCGCGGCGGAACGGAAACGGGGCGCACTCTGATGGCCACCATGAATCGACGCACGCTCCTTCAACTGGTCGCCGCGGCCCCGATGGCGGCGGCCTTCACCTGGACAGGCGAAGAGGTGGTGCGCGCCAGCGCGCAGGCGCGCGCGGCGGCCGCGCCGTTCACGCCCGTGTTCTTCACCGCGCACGAGTACGAGACGGTGAAGATCCTCGTGGACCTGATCATCCCGAGAGACGCACGCTCCGGGAGCGCCACCGACGCGGGCGTGCCGGAGTTCATGGACTTCATTCTCAACGAGCAGACCAACCGCCAGAACGCGATGCACGGCGGCCTGGCCTGGCTGAACCTGGAGTGCCACCGCCGGTACGATCGCGACTTCGTGACGTGTGCGGACGCGCAGCGGCGCGCCGTCCTGGATGACATCGCCTGGCCTCGCCGGGTGAAGCCAGAGGTCTCGCACGGGATTCCATTCTTCAACAGCTTCCGCGACCTGACGGCCAGCGGCTTCTTCACGAGCAAGATGGGCATCGACGACCTCGGGTACCAGGGCAATACCGTCGTAACGGAGTGGACGGGATGCCCGGACGAGGTGCTAAAAAGACTCGGCCTCACGCCCGCGGGCGAGTAGGCTGAAAGGTTCATGGCCGCACTTCGGATCTTCTGCGCGTCGTTCCTTGTCCTGTTCCTCGAGATCGCGCTGATTCGGTGGCTGCCGGCCAACATCCGGCTGCTGTCGTTCTTCTCCAATTTCATTCTGCTGGCCAGCTTTCTCGGCATCGGCCTGGGGTGCCTGCTCGCGGGCGCGCGCGCCCG
>JANLHE010000641.1 GCA_024653875.1 Acidobacteriota bacterium | reverse complement strand
CCGGCCGCCCGCATCTCGGATTCGGCCGAGGCCACCAGGGCATTCACGCGCCCTCCGGTCCACACCGGCCAGATCACATCCGCGCGGACCCGGTAATTGCCGGGCAGATCGGGGAACAGAATCCGTGTGCCGCCTCCGGCCTGCGGGACACCGAACTCATCCACATGATTGGTCCGCACGTACGACGACGAGGCCGACACGGTGGGCCGGTTCAGCGCCGACCGCGCATCCTTCGTCGCTGCCGCCACGCCTTCGCGCGCCTGCGCTTCACGCATCCGCGGCGCCGCGGCGAGTCCGCGCGCGATGGCGTCCTCCAGCGCGAGGGGGACGCGCGCGCCGCTCGAGGGTGCCGGCGTCTGCGCCTCCGCCATCGGGGGCGCGGCACACGCCGCCACGATCAGGATCGCCCCGGCCACGATGTGTGTCAGTCGCCGCGTCATGCTCGTCCTCCCGTTGTCGCCGCCGGGGCCTCCCCCGCTCGCCGCACGTGCTCGATGAACACGTCCTCCAGCGTCGGCACGATGGGCCGCACGCGGGTGACGCTGATCCGGGCGTCGGCCAGCCACGCCTCAATCTCCCGCCCGCGTTCCGCGCTCGCGACCCGCGCGTGCAGGCGATCGCCAAACAGCGCCACGCCGTTGTCGCCCAGATGCGCCCGCAGGACGCCGAGGGCCTGCCGCGCCGGCGTCGCCACCACCTCCAGCATCACGGTCACGTCCTTGGTGCGAAGCGCCGTGGGCGTATCGAGCGCCAGCACGCTGCCCTCGCGCAGCAGCGCCACGCGATCGCACTTCTCCGCCTCGTCCAGATACGGCGTGGCCAGCACCGCCGTCAGTCCCTGTGACTGGAACTCGGTCAACAACTTCCAGAATTCCCGTCGGGACACCGGATCCACGCCGGTCGTGGGCTCGTCCAGGATCAGCACGCGCGGCTCGTGCACCAGCGTGCAGGCCAGCGCCAGCTTCTGTTTCATCCCGCCCGAGAGCCGGTCGGCCAGCCGGTCGCGAAACGGCAGCAGCCCCGTCAGATCCAGCAGCCGATTGCGTCGATCCGCGAAGTGGCTCACGCCGTGCAGACGCGCGAAGAACGCGATGTTCTCGTCGATGGACAGGTCGCCATACAGGCTGAATCGCTGCGACACATATCCAATGGACGCCGCCGCGGCGCGCGTCGAGTGAAACGGGTCCGCGCCGAACAGCCGCACCTGCCCGGCCTCCGGGCGCAACAGTCCGCACATCAGGCGCAGCGTGGTGGTCTTGCCGGCCCCGTCGGGCCCGATCAGGCCAAACAGCTCTCCAGCGGCCACGTCCAGCGACAGATCGTTCACCGCCCGCGTCGCCCCGAAGGTCTTGACGACGTGGTCGAGCGACAGGACCGGCGTCACTGCCCGCCCCCGAAGTCCACTTCCACGGGCATGCCCGGTTTGAGGATGCCCGCGCGGTTGTCCACGGACACTTTGACCCGATAGACCAGCTTTGCCCGTTCGCTTGCGGTCTGCACGTTGCGCGGCGTGAACTCGGCGCGCGGCGACACAAACGTCACGGTGCCCGGCAGCCGATCGCCCCCGTCGGTGATCACCGTGGCCGCCTGGCCGATGGTGACCG
Organism: Acidobacteriota bacterium; assembly: GCA_024653875.1. Taxonomy (GTDB): domain Bacteria; phylum Acidobacteriota; class Vicinamibacteria; order Vicinamibacterales; family SCN-69-37; genus SYFT01. Next base: position 3,495 of record JANLHE010000641.1, on the reverse strand, counting down.
CCGCGACGCGCGGCTCTTCCACGTAGGCCGTGGCCCATGCCCGGTCGAGATCCACGATGACCAGCAGCGGCACACGCGGGGCCACCAGTTCGCCGGGCTCCACCAGCCGCGACGACACAACGCCGTCAAGCGATGCCGTCAGGGTCGCCTCGGCGACGTCGTTGTCGAGCGTGGCGATTTGGGCGTCCACGGCGGCGAGGCGCGCCCGGGCCGCATCCACTTCCTGACTCCGCGCGCCGGCGGCCAGGCGCGCCAGCTGCGCGCGCGCGGCCGCCACGCGGTCGTCGGCGGCCTTGAGCCTCGACTCCGCCAGCGTCCGTCTCACCACCGCGTCATCGCGCTGTTTTTCGGAGCCGGCGCGCTTCTGCACGAGTTGCTCGAACCTGTCGGCATCCACCCTGGCGGCCGCCAATTCGGTGGCCAGTGCGGCGCGCTCACTGACGGCGGCCGCAGCCTGCGCTTCCGCCTGCGTGATGTCTTCCACCCGGGACCCGGCCCGCAGCAGGCGCAACTGCGCGTCGGCCTGCGCGCGCTCCGCTTGCAGCCGCGTCAGGGCCAGCGATGCATCGGTCGTGGACAGCCGGATCAGCACCTGCCCGGCGGACACCCGCTGGCCTTCGGTCACCTCCACCGCCAGGACGCGGCCGGCGACCTTGGAGGCGACGCGCACGTCGGTCGCCTCGACATAGCCGGAGGCGTGTGGCGTCGCATCGCCGCTCTGTCCACCGCAGGCGATCGTCCCCGCCAGCGCCACCAGCGCCGCGGCCATCCGTATCCATCGTCGTGTTGTCATCATCAAGTCCTCAAGTCGTCTGCCGCGCCACGCCGCCCAGCACCATCGTCTGCACGTGTCGAACGACCGCATCGATTGACACATCCGGGCCGTGAGGCAGGTGCGCGAACCTCGCGCGCAGCGGCCGGCTGGCCATGAACAGGGTCAGGGGCCCGACGACGCCCATCTGCACAAGAAACGGATGGGCCGGCCGCATGGTGCCCGCGGCCACGCCCTCCGCGAGGATGTGCCCCAGCAAGGTGAGCACCTCGCGGAAGTGGCCGGCGACGGTGACGTCCACGTGCCGTCCGCCCTCCGCGACTTCGCGCAGCCAGATCGCGGGAAAATGCGGGCGCTCGGCCCCCACCCTCGCGATCGCCTCGACGTACGCGGCCAGTTGGGCCTCCGGCGCGCCGCCCGATTCGCGCACCGCCCGCACCGCGTCGGCCATGGCCGCGAACGTGTCATGGAGGATGGCGTTGTAGAGGCCGGCCTTGCTCTTGAAGTGGTAGTAGATCATCGCCTTGTTGGCGCGGGCCTTGAGGGCGATGCGGTCGACTGTGGCGCCATCGAAGCCGCGGGCGGCGAACTCGGTGGCGGCGGAGGCGCGGATACGCGCACGGGAGGCGTCGGCGTTGCGGGCCATATTAACTAACCGGATAGTTAATTAAATCCTGCCGGCCGTTGTCAAGCCGGCTGAGAGGCAAGGGCGTGGCGCCGCGATCGCCAGGAGCGTCGCTACACGATCCAGGCGGTCTTGACGGGATAGCGTTCGATGGCGGCATCGCTCGTGACAAGCGTCAGGTCGTGCTGCAGCGCCTGGCACACCAGCATGCGATCGAACGGGTCGCGATGAAATGACGGCAGCTTCGCCAGGTAAGCAATCGCCCCTTCTTCGAGTGCCAGCGCTGCGATCGCATGCCGTTCACGCTGGGCGCTCGCGTACGCCCACGCCGGGCCGGGAAGGTCCAGCCGGTCGATTTGCGCTTTGACCACGATTTCCCAGATCGACACCACGCTCAGCCAGACATCGTGCTCGGCGGCACCAATCAGGGTGCGCGTCGCCGCGGGCAGCCGGCGATCCGCCGACACATACCAGAGGAACGTGGACGTATCGAGCAACAGGGTCATCGACCCTCGAAGTCCCTGAGGATATCGTCCGGCAGCGGCGCATCGAAGTCCGTGGGTACGCGGAACTTGCCGCGACAGAGACCGGCGGGGCGCCGGGCGCCCCGCTGCGGTGGACGCACGGGCCGCACTTCCGCAACAACCCGATGGTGGCGGGTAATCGCCACCGTCTCGCCCGCTTCGACGCGATCGATCAGCGCCGAGAGACCCGCCTTCGCCTTTGCCAGGGTGACCTTCGTCATGACCATCATTATGGTCATCATTGGCTCGGCGTCGCAAGCGGCGCGGTCTTCCAGGTCCGGCCGTGGCCTACCGTCGCTTTGTGAGCCGTTCCAGGTCGGCGGTGTCTTGCGCGCGGCCCGTCTGCTTCGAGCGCACGAGATCGCGATGGTTCAGGTACGGCACCCGTACCCCCTGGATTCGTCGCACCAGCCGCTGCGGGTATGCCTCGTCGAACTGCACCGTCCAGGCCACCGTCAGCACATCGACACGAGGATCGTCACCGACGATCGTGATCGGCCGGGCGAGCATCTCTTCAGGATCGAGTTCCGCGGCGATGCCGTAGGGCAATTCGCACAAGGCTGCGTGGACCCTCTGCATGTTGGCCAAGTCGCGCGGCACCAGAATGTCGACGTCCTTTGTGGCGCGGACGGAACCGTGCAGGTTCGCCGCAACGCCACCGGCGAGCAGGTACCGGGCGCGCTTCCGGTTCAGCAGCCGGCAGACCGTGAGGACGCGGTTATCGGTACCAGGGGTTGGTTTGCGCCTGCTTCCACCGCTCATATGCCTCGAAACTGTTGAACATCTTGACGAAGGGCCGGTACCGGTATGGTGTCAGCGCGCGAAAATCCTCAAAGAGGCGCTCAGCTTCAGCCAGCCAGACGGCGGGCGTCTCTTTCCGCTTCGGTGAGCGCCGCCGGACGCGCGCGGGAGAGGAGGCCATGTGCCGCCATTATACGACCGGGTCACACGCTGTCGCACTGCGCCGTGGGGAGCGATTCCTACAGCAATTGTTGCAGACGCTGATACCCGGCGCGGCTGACCGGAAGCTTGGTGCCGTCGTGCAGGATGGCCACGCGGCTGTCCTTGGCGTACAGCTCGACCTTACCCAGGCGCTCGATGTTGAGCAGATACGACCGGTGGACGCGCACGAAGCGCCGGACGTCCAGCTGGGTCTCCAGTTCGGCGAGGGTCTGCTCCTTGAGCAATGACCGTCCGGCGGTGTGAAACGCGACGTAGTCATCCTGCGCCTCGACGTAGTCGATCTTGCCGACGCTGAGCACGTGCACATCCGCCCCGTCGCGGATGATGACGCGATCGAGCGGCGTCCCCGGCTTCCGGGCGGCCGCGCGCAACTGCGTGGGCGTGACGGTCGCGGCCTGACGCGATCGCACGCGATCAAGCGCCTCCTGCAGGCGTTCCGGCGCGAAGGGCTTCATCAGGTAGTCCACGGCGTGGACCTCGAAGGCGCGCAGCGCGAACTCGTCGTACGCCGTGATGAACACCACGGGCACGTCGCGGCCCACCACTTCCAGCACCTCGAATCCGTCGAGCTTGGGCATCTGCACGTCGAGCAGCATCACGTCGGGCTTGTG
>JANLHE010000636.1 GCA_024653875.1 Acidobacteriota bacterium | reverse complement strand
GCGGCGGTGCTCGCGATGTCGGCCGTGGGCCTCGTGTTGCTGATCGCGTGCTTCAACGTGGCCGGTCTCGTGCTCGCGCGCTCGGCCGAACGTCAGCGCGAGTTAGGCCTGCGCACCGCCCTGGGCGCCAGCCGTCTGCGCCTGACGCGCCAGCTGCTGGTGGAAGGACTCGTGCTGGCCACGCTGGCCGGCGCGGCCGCGCTGCTCCTCGCGCAGTGGAGCGAGCACCTGCTCGGCGGCCTGAGCCTGCCCGCTCCCATTCCCCAGCGGCTGCACTTCAGCATGGACTGGCGCATGGCCGCGTTCACGGCGGCGCTGGTGCTGGTCGCGGCCACCGTGCCGGTGCTGGCGCCGGCCTGGCAGGTCTTCCGCGTGGATCCCATCCGATGGCTCAAGGCGGCCTCCGCGGGATCGGGCGGCGGCATCGCACCCGCGCGGGCGCGCCGGGCGTTTGTCCTGCTGCAGGTCGTGGGCTCCACCGCGTTCCTGACGCTGGCGCTGATGTTCGTCACCAGCTACGTGTCGGCCGCGCGCACCGATCCTGGATTCAACACCGCGCAACTCGCGCTCATGCAGGTGGCGCCCGGCAGGTACGCCACCACGCCGGAGCGGCAGCGCACCCTCATCACCGATCTGATCACGCGGCTGGAACGCGCGCCGGATCTGGCCGCGGCCGCCGTGGCGGAACGGGTGTCATTCCACCTGGGCAGCACGGACGTCCGGCCGCTCTCGATCGACGGCCGGGACTGCGCCACCCGCGAGTGTGTGTCCGCCTCCACGGCCGGCGTCACCACGCGCTTCTTCGAAACGATGGAGATTCCGCTGCGCGCGGGACGCGTGTTCGACTGGACCAGCGGCGCGGATGCCGACACCGTCGTGATTAACGAAGCGGCGGCGCGCGCGTTGTGGCCGGGACGCAGCCCCCTGGGCCAGTGGGTGCACGAAGGGCCTGACGGCCGCGCACGCCAGGTCATCGGCATCGTCGCGGACATCGTCGCGTTCAGGTTTGATCGACCGGTTGATCCGTACCTGTATCGCCCGCTCCCGCCGGAGCGTCTCGGCGGCGACGTGACGGTGGTGACGCGCGGGCGCGCGGACGCGGCCGCCGCGGCCGCCACGCTGCGCGCGACCTGGCGCGACCTTGACGCCAATCTGCCGCCGGCGACCGTCCAGACGATGGACGAGCGCATGGCGCTGCCGCTGTGGCCGTCTCGCGTGAGCGCGGCCTTTTTTGCGACGTGCGGTACCCTTGCCGTCGTGCTTGTCACCGTCGGCCTGTTCGGGGTCACCTACTACGCCGTCATCCAGCGCACGCGCGAGTTCGGCATCCGCCTCGCGCTGGGCGCCACCGCGCGGGACCTCCGGCGTCTCGTGCTCGGCGAGTCGCTGCGGCTGATTGCGCCAGGCCTGGTCCTCGGCCTGGTGGTGGCCGCCGTCGCCGGATCGCTGGCGCGCGTGGTGCTGCTTGGCGTGTCGCCCCTCGATGCGCGCTGGTATATCGCGGCGATCGTGTTGCAGGTCGGCGTGGCGCTGCTGGCCAGTTGGTCGCCCGCCCGGCGCGCCGCGCGCGTGTCGCCGCAGACGACCCTGAGGGGCGACTGACCCGTTCCCATGAAACCCTGGGAACTGCTGGGCGACAGCCACACGCCCGATGGCAGGCGCCTCACGCTGATGAAGCGTGACCGTGAGCACGTGATCTTCGCCGACGGCAAGATCCTCATGTCCAGCCGCATGCACGGATCCGAAGAGGCCCTGGCCACGCTCGCCTGCGCGCACATCACCGCCGCGTCGGCCCCGCGCGTGCTGGTCGGCGGCCTCGGCCTCGGATTCACGCTGCGGGCCACGCTGGATGTGCTGCCGCCACGCGCCTCGGTGGTGGTTGCCGAGCTGGTGCCGGGTGTCGTGGAGTGGAACCGCGGCCCCCTGGGTCCGCTGGCCGGTCATCCGCTTGACGATCCACGGGTGCGCGTGGCGGAGGGTGACGTCACGGTGATCATGCGGAAGGACACCGACCGGTTCGATGCCATCCTGCTCGACGTGGACAACGGTCCCGATGCCTTTACGTCGGCGCTCAACGCCGGGCTGTATGCCAACCACGGCGTGACGCTGGCGCACGCCACGCTGCGGCCCGGCGGCGTGCTGGCGGTGTGGTCGGCGTGGGAAGACCGCAAGTTCGAACAGCGCCTGCGGTGGGCGGGCTTTGCGGTCTCAATGCACCGTGTGCGCGCACGCCTGAAACAGGGCGGCCC
>JANLHE010000635.1 GCA_024653875.1 Acidobacteriota bacterium | reverse complement strand
AGGCGCTGTTCGGAGGCCCCGGGCTTCAGCCCGGGGCTTGCGGCACGGGCTCAAGCCCGTGCCCTCCAATTCGTCCCTCATTTCACCATTGCGGCGTCGCCGCCCTGGAGCGCCCTGAGCGCCTCGTCGGCGGCGTTCCTCGCGGCGCCGTCCAGTGACGACGCCAGGCGCTGGGCATCGCGCAGGTGCGAGAGAGGAATCTCCAGGCGGCCGGCCGGTTCGGCCTGGCCGATCTCCCGCAAGGCGGTCTGCATCCGCTCGATCACCGCCCGGGCCGCTTCATAACGCTGGCTCGCCACGCCGAAGTTCACCAGGAACACCTGCACCTGCCCATCGAGGATCAGGGCCCGCGCTTCCATGAGATCGGCGCGCTGCTCGGACGCACGGCGCGCCTGCTCGAGCGCCGACCGTCCGGAGGCGCCGTACATCCAGCCCGACAGCGCGGCGACCACCACGACAAGGGAGACCCAGGCCAGGGATTTTGGGGACATATGCGGGCGGGCCGGCGATCAGTGCAGGGTTTCCGGATCGGTCCAGGCGGAGAGGTTGGTCACCAGGTCGATGCGCTTGAGGAGTTGGGCGACCACGTCGCAGGCATCGTCGCGCTGGCAGAGGTGATCGAGGTCGGCGAGGATCTTCTGCAACGCGTCCTCGGCTTGGTCGATTGCCAGCGCCGAGAAATACTCGCGCTGCTGCTCCAGGCACTGGTGATGTTTGATGAACTCTTCGCGGAAGAAGGCGGCGAGGCACTGGCACGATGCTCCGGCCAGGGGCCAATGGGACATCGCGGCTTCGACGCTGGTCAGGCGGGTCTTGATAGCCATGCGCGAGTGAACAAAACCAGTCTAGGCAGTACCCGCCACCAGTGTCAATACCGACCAGTCCGGCCCCCGAACCCCGAGCGAGCGTCCCCGCGAGTCGAGAAATCAGGCGCCGATGCGCGCCTTGAGGATGTCCCCCGCCATCGCGGGATTCGCCTTGCCCTTGGACGCCTTCATGACCTGGCCCACAAGGAAGCCGAACGTCTGCATCTTGCCGGCGCGGTACTGCGCCACGGGTTCGGGGTTGGCCGCAATCACCGCGTCCACGATCGCCTCGAGCGCCGAGGCATCGCCAATCTGCGCCAGCCCTTTCCCGTCCACGATGGCCCTGGCGGACTGGCCCGAGTCCCACATCTGCTCGAACACGTCCTTGGCCACAGAGCTGCTGATGACATGGCCGTCCACCAGGCCGGCCAGCTCCGCGAGGGCCGCCGGGCCAATCGGCACCGCCGAGAGGTCATCCTGGCCCAGGTCCTTCAGCTTGCGGCGCACCTCGCCCTGGATCCAGTTGCTGGCCGTCTTGGCCGCCGCGCCGGCCGCCACGGTGGCCTCGAAGTAGTCGGCCGCCCCGGGAATCAGGCGCACCAGCACGTCCGCGTCGTAGGCGCTCAGGCCGTGCGCGGCCACGAACCGCGCCGCGCGCGCGTCGGGCAGTTCGGGCATCGCCGCCTGCACGCGCGCGATCCACTCCGCCTCGATTCGCAGCGGCGGCAAATCGGGTTCCGGAAAATAGCGATAGTCGTGCGCGCCTTCCTTGCTTCGCATGGACACGGTGGTGAACGTCTCGCTGTCCCACTGCCGCGTCTCCTGCTCGACGCGCCCGCCAGATTCGAGCACGGCCTGCTGCCGCTCGATCTCGTACTCCAGCGCCTTGTGCAGGAACCGGAACGAGTTCACGTTCTTCACTTCGGCCTTGGCGCCGAAGGCCTCCTGCCCCATCGGCCGCAGGGACACGTTCGCGTCGCACCGCAAGCTGCCCTCTTCCATGTTGCCGTCGTTCACGCCGATGGCCACCAGGATCTCGCGCAACCGGCTGAAACACGCCGC
>JANLHE010000634.1 GCA_024653875.1 Acidobacteriota bacterium | reverse complement strand
GCGGCCGACGGCGTGCTCGGCCAGGCGGTGGCGCGAATTGCCGCGTTGGAACTGGTGAAGGTCGGGTCGGTGGGAACAGGCTATGGGCGGCAGCGCCTGCCGTTCCCGGAAGCGCAGATCAAATCAGAAATCCTGTGCCACGGCCTTGGCGCGCACGCGATGTTCCCGCGGACCCGCACGGTGCTCGACATCGGCGGCCAGGACACCAAGGCCATTCAGATCGACGAGCAGGGCATCGTGACGTCGTTCCAGATGAACGACCGGTGCGCGGCCGGCTGCGGGCGATATCTGGGGTACATCGCCGACGAGATGAGCCTGGGCCTGCACGAGCTGGGACCGCTGGCCTGCCAGTCCACGTCGCCCGTGCGCATCAACTCCACGTGCACGGTGTTTGCCGGCGCGGAGCTGCGCGAACGGTTGTCGCTGGGCGAGAAACGTGAAGACATCCTCGCCGGGCTCCATCGCGCCATCATCCTGCGCGCCATGTCGCTCATCGCGCGGTCGGGCGGTATCAGCAACGAGTTCACGTTCACGGGAGGCGTGGCCAAGAACCCCGCGGCCGTGAACGCGCTGCGGGAGCTGCTCGCGGAGAACTATGGCGACCTCGACATCAATATTTCAGATGACTCCATTTACACGGGCGCGCTCGGCGCGGCGCTGTTCGCGATGCGCGACGCCAGCCGGCTGGGCGCGGCACCGGCTGTTCACTGAGGGGGGCGCATGACCACAGAAGAGTCGGGCACGATGATCACCGCCGGCGTGGACGTGGGTTCGGCCGTCGTCAAGATCGCGATCGTGGAGACCACCGAGGCGGGTGGCGAGCGACTGCTCGCGTGCCGCGGAGAACGTCTGCGGCGGCGCGATACGCACGCGGTGGCGACCAGCCTGTTCGGCGACCTGCTGAAGGAAACAGGACTGGAGCGGGACGCGCTGGGTTACGTGGCCACCACGGGCGAGGGCGAGAGCATTCCATTCCGCACCGGGCATTTCTACGGCATGACCACCCACGCGCGTGGCGGGCTGTTCCTGGAGCCCGAGGCCCGCGCCATCATCGACATGGGCGCGCTGCACACCCGCGCGGTGGCGATGGACGAACGCAGCAAGGTCCTGGGTTATCGGATGACCAGCCAGTGCGCGTCCGGGTCCGGCCAGTTCCTGGAGAACATCGCGCGATACCTGGGCGTGTCGCTTGAGGAAGTGGGCGCGTTGTCGCTGCAGGCCGACAACCCTGAAGTGTGTTCGTCGATCTGCGCCGTGCTCGCCGAGACGGACGTCATCAACATGGTGTCGCGCGGCATCTCGCTGCCCAACATCCTGAAGGGCATTCATTCCTCCATGGCCGGGCGGGCCGTGCGGTTGCTGGTATCGCTGGGGAAACCCTCCGTGATTCTGGTGACCGGGGGCCTTGCCAACGATGCCGGGCTCATTGCCGCCATGCGGGAGGCGGCCGCGGCGCAGAAAATGGGCGTGGAAATCCGGCAGCACGAACACTCGATGCTGGCCGGCGCGATTGGCGCGGCGTTGTGGGGCGCCTTCCGGGCGCGCAAATTGCGCCGGCTGCGGGAGCGGGCGGCGTCATGACGGGGCCCGCCGAAACGCTCGAGTCGCTGCACCTGCTGCCTGGGAAGGTGGCCGTCGTGACTGGTGGCGCCGGCGCCATAGGCGCGGCGATCTGCGCGCGCCTGCTGGAATGTGGCGCCACCGTGTACTGCTTTGATCGCCACGGATTCTCGGCGCCCGAGGGGACGGTGTCCGTCGCGGTTGATGTGTCGGACGGGGCCGATGTGACCGCGGCCGTCGCGGAGGTGGAGCGCGCCAGCGGCCGCCTCGACATCGTGGTCCACGCCGCGGGCATCACGCGCGATGGGCGTTTGTGGAAGACCACCGCCGAGGACTGGGAGCTGGTGCTCGGCACCAACCTCTCGTCGGCGTTTCACGTGCTCCACGCCGCGGTGCCGTTGATGCGCCGCACCGGCTCGGGCGCCGTCGTGCTGATTTCCTCCATCAACGGTGAACGCGGCAAGGTCGGGTTGTCGGCCTATTCGGCCAGCAAGGCCGGCCTGAACGGCCTGGCCCGGACCGCCGCGCGGGAGCTGGGCGGCTTCAACATCCGCGTCAACGCCGTCGCCCCGGGGTGGGTCGACACCCCGATGACCGCCGGGGTGGCGGCCGAAGTGCGCGACCGGGCCCGCGACGAATCCGCGCTCGGCCGTCTCGGCACGCCCGATGACGTGGCGCGCGCCGCGTTGTTCCTGCTGAGCGGGTGGGGCCGCCACATCACCGGGCAGGTACTGCGGGTGGACGGCGGCCAGTTGATTGGGTAAGGACCCTGAGGGTCAGTGACGTGGAGGCCTTATGAGTGATGACAGTCCCGCGCGCGATCAGGTGCTGGTCAGGAACCTGCGTGCCGATGACCTCGATGCGATTACCGCCATCGACGCCTCGGCCATCGGCCGGCGGCGCGAGCGCTTTCTCTCCTTCAAGATGCAGCAGGCCTTTGCCGACACCGGCATCGCCGTGTCCCTGGCGGCTGAACTCGACGACCACGTCGTCGGCTTCCTGCTCGCGCGCCTGTACTACGGCGAGTTCGGCGTGGTCGAGCCGGCCGCTGTCCTTGACGTGGTCGGGGTGCATCCCGACTACCGGGGCCGCCACGTCGCCGCGGCGCTGGTCGATCAGCTCAGGACCAACCTGCTCGGGCTGGGGATCGGGACGCTGCAGACCGAAGTGTCCTGGAGCAACCCGGAGCTGGTCACCTTCTTCCAGCACGAGGGTTTCGTGCTGGCGCCCCGAGTGTGCCTGGATCTGGACCTGGCGCGTACGCGAACCTGATCACGCATGAACGTCACCAAGTCCACGCAATACGCCTTGTACGCCGCCGCGGAGATGGCGCTCGCCGCCGAGGCCCCGACGACGGT
>JANLHE010000633.1 GCA_024653875.1 Acidobacteriota bacterium | reverse complement strand
CCGGCTCAGCGCCATCGTCGTCTCGTCCACGCGATCGTCGTGCGCTGCCGTGGGGAACCCCACCATCTCATCGATGTAGCCCCCCACCCACTCCGCCTCCTCGGGCAGCCACACCAGCCCCGCCTCCGCGACCGCTGTCACCGCCTGCGCCCGGTTCTCCTTCGACGACTTCGGCACCACCGCGATGATCGGGATGCCCGTGTCGCGCCGGAACTCCTGGATCAGCGGCGACCCCAACGCAGCATCCTCGACCAGCAGCGCCGACGGCTTCACGAGCTCCGTGCCGAGCAGCCACGACCGCGCGAACTGGTCCCGGGCGATGCGCTTGAGGTCCGGGTACTGCACGTGGTCGCGCCACTCGTCGAGCCGCACGTACCGCCGCCAGTCCCCCGCTCGCGCCAGCGCCCACGTCCCGATCACGCTCCAGTCGTTCGAGATGTCCTCTTTCCACGCCGCATCGCACGACTGCACGATCGTCCAGTCGATGTCGACCGAGCGTCCCTCGATGTTCACCGCGACGGGCAGCTGCCGGTATCGGTGATCGAACCACGCACGCTTGAACATGCCGCCCGTCGCGGCCTGGGGACGCTGCTGGTAGAGCGCGGCCCACGCGTAGGAGCTGATCTCGCCCTTCTCGACGCTCGGCACGTAGCCGTACGTCGTCAGCGGCTCACCGATCTCGCGGCCGAGCGGGTCGTCCTCCTCGGCCGAGTACGGGAAGCTCAGCACCGTCCAGTCCGCAGCGCCCGGCGAGTTGAGGATGCGGCCCGCGACATCATCTTCGTGCCAGCGTGTCGACGGGAAAACTATGGCGCCGTCAGGGGCGAGTCGCGTGCTCAGCACTTCCTGCCACCACGACCACGCGCTTTCCCGAATCACCGCGGAGTTCGCCTCCTCGCGGTCCTTGATGATGTCGTCTGGCACGATCAGATTGCCGGGCAGCATCCAGCCCGTGAGTCCCGCGCCCCGGCCCACGGCGATCAGCCCGCCGCCCTGATTCGTGTACCACCGCCCCGCCGCCTTCGCGTCCGAACGCATGCTGGCCGGGAATGGGTAGCGCGGATGCTGGAGGAAGTCACGGACGGCTCGCCCGTTGTCCACGGCCAGCGTGTCGCCGTAGCTCGCGAGGATCACACCATCGGCCGGACGCCGCCCGAGCCACCACGACGGCAGCAGCCGCGAACAGTGCATCGACTTCGACCCGCGTGGCGGCATGTTCACCATCAGCCGGCGGATGTCGCCGCGCTCCACCGCCTCCAACGCGTCGATCAGCTTGAGCACGTGGGGCGGCTGCTCGTACGTGTCGCGCGAGAGCAGATTCGCGTAGTCGACCAGGGACTGCCGGGCGCACTCCGCCTCAGCCCACGCCAGCGCAGCCTCACGCGTCAGCGTGGTCACGTCCTACGCGCTCCACTCGTCGATGCGCACGGGCTTGCGCGGCTCGGAGAGACGCACGGACCACGCCTCGGACCATTCGAACGACTTGGACACGATCCGTTCGAAGTGTCGGCGGTCCTCGAATGACAGGTAGTCCAGCGCATCGTCACCGGCGTTCTCGAACGCAGCCTCGATCGACTCGATCGCGTTCCCGATGCTCGCCAGGTACCCCGTGAGGGACGGCGGTCCGCGTCTCTTCTTCCCCTTCGGCTTCGGTGCCGCGCGGCTCTCGCGGACGGTCGTCTCGATCTCAGAAACTGTCGCATGATGCGACAACTTTGGGAGGCTCGCAGATTCGGAAACGCTCACACGAACGTCCGAACCGCCCGCTTCGAGCCTTCGATTCAGCCTCTCAGTGTCGAGCAGCTTGTACGAGTGCTGCCGCGTGAACGGGAACTCGGCCTCGACGTACTCGGTCCACGACTTGAAGCCCAGGAACTTCCACGCCTTGCCCTCGTGCGCCTCGAACAGCAACTCGCCGAACTCCTCACCGCTGCGCTTGATGCGCGCCGTGACCTCCTCGGCCCATCCCTTGTCGTACACGGTCAGGTTCGTCATGCGTCCTCCCGGAGCCCGTCACGCAGCGCACGCACGTC
>JANLHE010000630.1 GCA_024653875.1 Acidobacteriota bacterium | reverse complement strand
ATCAGCGTCGCGCTGGTCACCGTGTCCACATACGCGGTGAGCGGCGCGGACGCCGCCGCGGCGATGGCCGCCGCCAGTTGCGCCTCGGTGGGCACCGGCACACCCTCCTTCTTCGGCGCGCTGACCATCACCACGCGATTGCCTTCCGGCACCCACTCGGACGCCAGGCCATTCACCTCCGCCAGCGTGATCGTCGGCACCAGGGCGCGCGTCAGATTCACTTCGTACGCCAGCCCGGGAATCGGCTCCCCTTGCGTGGTGGCGCGAATGTATTCAGCGGCGAGCTGGGCCGACGGCCGCTTGTCCTTTTCGGCCAGCGCCTGCTCCAGGCCGCGCAGGAAGTTGGTCTTCTGCCGGTCGAATTCACTTTGCGTGAAGCCGAACTTCACCACGCGCTCCGCCTCGGCGTACAGCGCGGTCAGCCCCTTCTCCACCTCGCCGTCCTTGACCAGGGCGTTGAGCATCGAGGCTTCGGCGCGCTTCACGAACAACCCGCGCGCGGCCGCCGCTCCCATGAACGGCGCATCGGGTTTTTGCGCCATCTCGCCGAACCGCGCATTGAGCATGCCGGCGAACATCCCTTCCAGGATCTGGCGCCGGTACGCGCCGACGGTGGACTGATCCCGCAGCGCCATCTTGCCGTAGACGCTGACCTGCGTCCTCTGCGCCTCGGCATCCGTGGCGATCGCATACAGCGTGCCGGGCTGCGGCGGCACCGCATACGCGGGCAGCGGACGCGGGTTCGCCGGCTTCGGCAGCGCGCCAAAGTGCGTGGTGATCAACTGCCGCATCGCCGCCGGATCGAAGTCCCCGACGGCAATCACGGTCATGAGGTCGGGCCGGTACCAGTCCTTGTAGAACCGCGTCAGGCTGTCGTGCTTGAACGTCCGCAGGTGATCGAGCGTGCCAATCGGCATCCGCTCCGCATACCGCGACCCCTTCAACAGAATGGGCAGCTGCTGGTCCTGCATCCGGGCCGCCGCGCCGCGCCGCAGCCGCCACTCCTCGATGATGACGCCGCGTTCCTTGTCGATCTCGGCCGGGTCGAAGCTGACGTTGTGCGCCCAGTCCTCGAGAATCAACATCGCCCGCGCCAGCACCTCGGGCTTGTCGGTGGGCACCTGCAGCATGTAGACGGTCTCGTCAAAGCTCGTCGACGCGTTGATGCTGGGGCCGAACCGCATGCCAATCGATTCAAGGAACGCCACGGTCTCCAGCTTCGGGAAATTCTTCGTCCCGTTGAACGCCATGTGCTCCACGAAGTGCGCCAGGCCCAACTGGTCGTTGTCTTCCACCAGCGACCCGACGTTCACCACCAGCCGCAGTTCGGCGCGGCCCGCCGGCAGCGCGTTGCGGCGGATCATGTATTTCAGGCCGTTCTCGAACTGCCCCGTGGCCACGTCCGGGTCCACGGGCAGCGGCTGGGTCAGGGGCGGAGGCTGGACTTGGGTAGGCGGGGCAGGCGCCTGCGCCGCGAGCACCAGGCCACCGGACAACACCACCACACAGGCAAGGACCAACGACCACCGAGTACGTAATGACATGGACAATTCTCCCAAGGGCACAATAGCCCATTCAAAGCGTCGCCGTCACCACGGGGCCGTCCACGCAGAACGCGCACACGCGCTGGCACGACCGGAAGCCCAGCACCTCGATGTGCTGGGACATGTAGTGATCCCGGACAGGTTCCTGCCGCAGCAGGTCGGTGCTCAGGTATTTCTTGTTGCTGTCGGCAAAGACGGTCACCACGGTGGATGCGGGCCCGAGTTCATCCTGCACCTTGAGGGCGCCCAGGAAGTTCGCGCCCGACGAAATCCCCACCGCCAGCCCGTGCTGTGCCAGCTCCTGCGCCATAAGAATGGCGTCGCCATCGGGGACGGCGATGATTCCGTCCAGTTCATCCAGCTTCACGATGGCGGGGATGAACTCGTCGGACACGCCCTGGATGCGGTGATGCCCCACCTTGTGCCCGGTGGACATCGTGGGAGACTCCGCCGGTTCGAGCGGGTGAATGCGGACCGAGGGTTTGCGCGACCGAAAGTACCGCCCCACCCCCATCACCGTGCCGCCGGTGCCCACGCCCGCGATGAACGCATCCGGTTCCAGTCCCACCGCCGCCAGCTGCGCCCAGATTTCCGGCCCCGTGGACTCCACGTGCGCCCGCACGTTGGCTTCGTTGGAGAACTGGCACGGCAGGAACACGCGCGGCGTGCTGGCGGCCAGCGCTTCGCTCCGGCTGATGCTGCCCAGGAAGCCGCCGTCCGCCTTGCTCACCAGCACGATGGAGGCCCCGAAGCTGGCAATGAGCGAGATCCGCTCCGCGCTCATCCAGTCCGGCATGAAGATCGTGACCGGATGCCCCAGCGCGCGCCCCACCGCCGAAAACGAAATTCCCGTGTTGCCGCTGGTCGCCTCGGCGATCAAGTCCCCGAGGCGGATACGGCCCTCCCGGTACGCCTGCTCCAGGATGTACAACGCCATCCGGTCCTTGATGCTGCCCGTGAGGTTCATCGACTCGTACTTCGCGTACACGACCCTCGGCTCGCCCTTCCATAACAGGTCGACAGCCAGCAGCGGGGTGTTGCCAATAAGACGATGGAGGGAGCGGAATCGATCGGTCAGGGCATGCGGCACGAGGAAAACTCCTGAACCCGATTGTCCCACCTTTCGTAAGAACGCACATGTCGCTACTCTCGGACGCCCGCGCCAGCGTCCGCGCCTTGCTGAAACAGCCCGGCATGGCCGTGATCGCGGTGCTGGCCCTCACGCTGGGCATTGGCCTCACCACGGTCATGTTCAGCATCATCCAGGGGGCGTTCTGGCGGGGACTGCCCTTCGAGCACGCGGACCGGATCGTCGCCGTCGCCTCCATTGACACCAGCGACGCCAGGAATTCGAACGGCGACATCACCCA
>JANLHE010000628.1 GCA_024653875.1 Acidobacteriota bacterium | reverse complement strand
GCAAACGACACGCGGGCATCCGGCACCCGCGCCAGCACAGCATGCGCCACAGCCAGCCCCGGGTACAAGTGCCCCCCCGTCCCGCCGCCCGCGATCACGATGGTCAATGGGCCACCCGTCACCCCTGCGCCCCAAGCAATTCCGCCTCGGTCGCCGTGTGCGCCACGCTGCGCGCCTTGCCCGAGGCGTCCACGGCGGACGCGTGCTGGGTGATGTTCAGCAGGATGCCCATCGCCACCAGGCTCACGATCATCGAGGAGCCGCCGTTGCTGACAAACGGCAGCGGGATCCCCTTCGTGGGCAACAGGCCCAGCACCACGCTCATGTTCACGAAGGCCTGAGCGGCAATCATGGCGGTCAGCCCCGTCGCCAGCAGCACGCCGAACCGGTCGGGGGCCAGCATCGACGCGCGGATGCCCCGGACCGCGATGATGCAGAAGCACACCAGGATGCAGGTCGCGCCGACCAGGCCCAGTTCTTCCGCGATGACCGCGTAGATGAAGTCCGTGTGCGGCTCCGGGATGTAGAAGAGTTTCTGCACGCCGTCCATGAACCCGCGGCCCCAGGGACCGCCCGATCCCACGGCGATGAGCGACTGGTTCAGCTGGAAGTTCGCGCCCGTGGGATCGCTGTCCGGATCCATGAACGACAGTACCCGCTTCAGCCGGTAGGGCGCGATGATGATCATGACCGCCGCGGCCGGCAGCAGGATGCCGGCGACGGCTGCCAGGTACCGGAACGACAGGCCTGCCGTAAAGACCATCAGCAGCGCCACGCTGGTCAGCGCCGCGGAGGTGCCGAAGTCCGGCTGCAGCAGGATGAGTCCCGCGAGCACGCCGGTCACGATGCCCACCGGCATCAGGGCGTATTTGAGCTCGTTGATTCGGTGCATCCGGCGCTCCAGCAGCGCCGCGGTGAAGAAGATGGCGGCCAGCTTGGCGATCTCCGAAGGCTGCAGCGTGAACCCGGGCAGCGAGATCCAT
The DNA here is from genome assembly GCA_024653875.1 of Acidobacteriota bacterium. Taxonomy (GTDB): domain Bacteria; phylum Acidobacteriota; class Vicinamibacteria; order Vicinamibacterales; family SCN-69-37; genus SYFT01. The sequence goes on along the minus strand of JANLHE010000628.1, from coordinate 626 downwards.
CGCCGCGTGCCGTTGATCTTTGGAAATCCGAACACGGCCAGCAGGAGGATGACCGCGATGGCCAGGGCGGTCCAGATGAACGCGGGCTTGCGATAGAAGTGGTAGTCCACGCGCATGCCGACGATGAGACCCACCAGGCCGATGCCGATGAAGGCGGCCTGCTTGGTCAGGAAGAGGTACGGCGAGTCAAACCGCACGCCGGACCAGACCGCGGAGGCGGAGTACACCATCACCAGGCTGATGCCCAGCAGCAGCAGTGTGGCGCCCAGGAGCCACTTGTCTGATTTCAGCGTTCTCGCCATCGTCGATCCTTCTCACCTCGGCGGACCTGAAGGTCGCGCCCTATTGCCCGGAGTCCCACGCACCGAAACATGTGGCGGCCCGGAGCGACGGGCCGCGTGCTGAGCGATCGACAGTCATCAGTCGAGCCTCGGGCAAAGACACCAACCTCACAGACCGGACTGGCCTGTGTTCCCAGCGGCTGGCTCTTTACCGCGGTGCCTGAACTGATGACTGTCCATCGCTCATGCGTCGCACTTCCTCCACGAACGCGCGGCCCCGCGCCGCGTAATCCCGAAACATGTCGAAGCTGGCGCACGCGGGCGCCAGCAGCACCGTGCCACCCG
>JANLHE010000627.1 GCA_024653875.1 Acidobacteriota bacterium | reverse complement strand
ACACCGACCACGCGATCGTGCGCCATGGAATACTCGATACTGGCAGGTTCTTCATCAGCAAGCCGTACGCGACTGGCGAGCTGACACGGAAGGTCAGGGAGATCCTCGACTCCTAGACCCAAAAAAAACGGGCCGGCCCCTGTGAGGGGGCCGGCCCGCGGTCGTTAGAACGCATCGCTCAACTTCAGAACACGTAGCTCAACTTCGCGTACACCACGTGCGCCGTGTACGGACCGTTGTCGGGCTTCATGAAGATATAGACGCTCTGCGGCATAAGCAGGTCGCCTTGCGTGAACGCGTCCCTGAAGTCGTACTTCTCGAACCAGTACCCCAGACCGATCTTCCAGTCCGTGGCCACGTGGTAGTCGAGACTCGCCGCGACGGCCGTCAACTCGGTGTCGTCATAGTCAACGATGTCCGCGGCGCCGCCCTGTCCCGTTGGAATGAGCGTCGTGCGGCCCGGCGTGTAGAACGAGCCGGCCTCGCGCGCCGTGATGTCCATCAGGCCGTCGACCTTCTGGCGCATCGCGTTGAAGGTGAGGGTCCACTTGTCCGGCTCGAGCTGGAAGACCGCGTTCGCGCCGAACGTGTCGGTCTTGTCGCTGCCCGCGTAGTTGAGCAGGTTGTTGAGCGAGGTGCCCGACGTCGTGGCCCACTGATTCGTGGAACGGTCCTTCTCGTAGGTGTAGTAGGCGTTGACCGCGGCCCGCGCGTTCGGGGTGAAATCAACCTCCACCGTATACGTGTCGTATTTCGCGTTCAGCAGGCCGACCGGCGTGTTCGGAATCTCCGGCGCGCCCGCCGACGTGGCCCTCCGGTTGGGCCGGTTGGTGAACTCGACGTCCCGCAGCCCGTAATCGAAGCTCAGGTCGAGCGTCGGGATTGGCGACACGATCACGGCGACCGATGCGCGTGTCGTATCACGCTCGGCCTCGTCGGCCTGGAACCCGTAGAACGTCTCGCCTTCAGCCGTTCGCGTGATGTCCTCGTACTTGGCGCGCAGGCTCAGCATGTCGTTGGTGCGGTAGATCACCGCCGCCTGGTAGCCCCGGTCCTCGCCCTTGGTGGCCTCACGAGAGGTTCGCGTGATCGTGGTGTTGTGGAACAGCCCTTCCACCGTCAGGTCGCCGAAGTCGTAGGTGGCGGCCGCCTGCAGGCGCTCGGTCTTGGTGTCGTACGGATTCGCGGTCGCATGCCCGTACGGTGCATCCGCCGTGATCGTCGTGTCGCGCCAGATCCGGTCCGGATTCGGCGACACGTCGCCGGTAATGACCCACCGGTCCGTCTTGTTGGAGAGGTCATGGACGCGGTAACTGGCGCGGATGCCCAACTCCTTGATCGGACGCGACGTGAAGTTCAGGTTCACCGTCGTCGTGTTGATCTTGCCGTTCAGCGACGGCTTCTGCAGCGACGAGACGAGGTTGGCGGGCTGCCCGGTGCCCGTCAGGATCGCCGAGTTGATCGTGTACGGGTAGAACGCGGCGTTCTGCGTCCACCGGCCCATCGCGACGTCGCCACCGAGGCGGGTCTGATGCGCGAACTTGAGCAGGAATCCCGCGGAACCCGTGCTCGCCTCGTTGTCAGGCGCGTTGATGAACAAGCCGCGCGAGGGGCCGCCCAGCGCCGGGATCGCGCCCGCCGCGTTGGTGTACGGCGCATCGAATGCCTGGAACGGGTTGTCGATGACGAGCGTCTCGGCATCGTTGTCATAGAGGTTGCGGTTGAAGGCCGCGTGCACATTGCCCCGCGCGAAGTTGTACGCCGCGCGGAAGCCGAAGTCCTGGACGAGGTCGTCCGACGTTTCCGCCACCTCGTAGGCCGGGTTCACGACGCCGCGGACGTTGCCGCCGGTCAGCCTGCGGTAACCGGATCTCGCCTGGCGCATATAACTGACGGCCAGGGCGTACGGCGCATCGCCGCCGCCGTACGTGAGTTCGGCCGTGCCGCGCTTGCGGATGCCGGAGAGGTCCATCACGTTGGCCGAGGCCAGCGTCGGGCCCAGCAGGGCGTCATAAAAAGCCACATTCCGCGTGGACGTCGGCAGCCTCGTGTCGTTGGCCGTCTGGAGCGCCTGGCGCAATGTCGTGCTCATCGTCCACACGCCAGGGGCACTCTCCGCGAATATCGTTCGCGCGTTGTTCCCGATGTTGTGGGGGATCTGGTTGAAGTCGAACGACAGTCCCATCTTGCCCGAGTTCAGCCAGCCGGTGTACCGCTGGTCTGTCTGGCGGACATTGAACGCATGGAAGTCGAAGAGAAAATCGTCCTTGCGTGAGAAGACGTTCGCGTACGGAATCGACAGGTCCTTCGGCACCTCGCGGTACTCCTGGAACTTTGCCGACGAGATGTCCTTGACACCCAGGGCGCCGAAGACGATCTTGCCGCCGGAGGTCTTGGCGGGCGCGTCCTGCGCCGCCGCGAATGCACTCGCCACGAGAAGCCCCATGGCGATAAACGCCGTTACTCTCAATATTTTTGTCATGGGGTTATCTCACGAAATATGCGCCCGATGGCGAGTTGGAGCCGTGGATGTTCAGGTGGCACTTCGTACAGCCTCGCTCGATCCAACGCGAGTTCACCGTGGGGAAGCCCGAGGGCGCTCCCGTCGGCGCGGCGCGCACGCCGGCTTCCGTGGAGAAGTTGTCACCGGACCCGAAGTGGCCGGAACCGCTGATGTGACAGTTCCAGCACAGATTCGGCATCTTCGAGGTCAGCATGGACTTGTGGTTCGATCCGTGCGGCTGATGGCAGGTCACGCAGTCCTCGCGAACGGGGGCGTGCTCGAACAGGAATGGCCCGCGCTTCTCGGTGTGGCACGTGTAGCAGAGTTCGTTGACCGAGTCCGCCTTGATCATCTTCGGACGCACACCCTCGTGCGGGTTGTGGCAGCTTGCGCAGCCCATCTTGCCTTCGCGCAAGGGGTGATGCGACGTCCGGTTCAACCCGCTGCGCTCGGCCTTGTGGCACGTGACGCAGGTGTCCGTGTCCGTCTTGGTCTTGAGCTGGGCCTTGATCGACTGGTAGTTGTGTATGCTGTGGCAGGTCGAGCAGGCCACGTTGCGGCGCGCATGCATGCTGCTCAGGAAGCTCGCCTGATTGGCTTTTTCGTGGCAGCTGAGGCAGACCTCGTTGATTGCCTTGGCGTCCAGATTCTTGAGTGACGGCACCGGGCCGTCCGTCCTGCCGGCGGCCTGGGCCTTCGCGTGCTCGCTGGCGTTCGCGTGGCAGTTCGCACAGCTCTCGGTGAGCCCGCCGTGCTTGCTGTTCTTGAATGCCTGGGTGCCGGCCGTGTCATGGCAGGTGAGGCATTCTTCGACGACAATCGGACCGGATGCCGCGGCGAGCGCGGACTGCTGCGCGACCGGCTGCGGAACATCCGGCTCCACCGCGGTTTTTTCAACAGTGACCGGGGGCGCGGCGGCCGCCGTTGTCGTGACCACCCT
>JANLHE010000626.1 GCA_024653875.1 Acidobacteriota bacterium | reverse complement strand
AGGGTGGTCACGACAACGGCGGCCGCCGCGCCCCCGGTCACTGTTGAAAAAACCGCGGTGGAGCCGGATGTTCCGCAGCCGGTCGCGCAGCAGTCCGCGGCGAGCGCGGACTGCTGCGCGACCGGTTGCGGAACATCCGGCTGCACCGCTGTTGTTTCAACAGTGACCGGGGGCGCGGCGGCCGCCGTTGTCGTGACCACCCTGACGCCAACCACCACGACCAACCAGAGACCCAATCCACAGGCCCACAATACTTTAGGGCCGTTTCTGGGTATGTATCTGCTCATGCCAATCCTCCTGCGAGCCCTCGGCCCAGACCATTCCGGCGAGAGACTCGGGGCACAGTTAGGCAAACCCCGTGCCGGTCTGGCCGGCGGGCGTGGCGACCCTGTCGACCTCAGCCGGGCCCGCGGAGTATCCTCATGACGATGCCAGCTCGGTTGCAGACGAATGCGCTCTACAGGGAATTGTTCAATTCGTCGCCTGACGGCATTCTCCTGATCGACGCGCAGACTCAGGGGGTCATCGAGTTCAATGATGCGGCGTACCGGCAACTTGGCTACACGCGGGAGGAGTTTGCCCGCCTGCGGATCTCGGATTACGAGGCGTCCCAGACTCCCGAGGAGACAGCGTCACACGTGCGAAGAGCCCTCCGCGATGGGCACGACGAGTTCGAGACCACCCACCGAACGAAAGCCGGCGTGATCAGGAATATCCATGTGTGGGCCAAGGCGTTTGATCTCGAGGGGCGCAGGGCCTTCCATGCCATTTTCCGCGACATCACCAGGCACGAGGAGGCGGAGGCGCATCGGCGTGTCATGGCGGAGATGCTCGACACCGCGCCGAGTTCGATCACCGTTCACGACAGGCAGGGGAGGTTTCTCTTCGCCAACCGCAAGACCTACGCGATCCACGGCTATGACGAGCGCGAATTCATGGCCCTCAATCTGCGCGACCTGGATGTCCCGGAGAGCGCGGCCCTGATCGAGGAGCGGATGCGAGCCATCGCTGAGCAGGGCGAAGCCAGTTTCGAGGTCGTCCACAGGCGGAAGGACGGGACGACGTTCCCGCTGCACGTGTTCGTGAAGAATGTCGACTGGCAAGGCGCTCCAGCCCTCCTCAGCATCGCCACGGACGTCACCGACGCCAGGCGCGCGGAGGCGGAAATCGTCGGGCTGCACCGGGCCGTGGAAAGCTCGGGCGACGTGATCTTCCTGACGGACCGCGACGGTACCTTCACGTATGTCAATCCCGCGTTCGCCAGGGTCTACGGCTTCCCTGCTGCCGAAGTGGTTGGCCAGGCGACGCCGCGGATCCTCAAGAGCGGGGTGATGACTTCGAAGAACTACGCAGACTTCTGGACGATGCTTCTCAGTGGTCAGGTGGTTCAAGGGGAACTCGTCAACAAGACCAAAGACGGACGGGCGATCGTCATCGAAAGCTCCGCCAACCCGGTCTTTGACGACGGCGGCAACATTGTCGGCTTTCTCGGCGTGCAGAGGGACATTACCGAGCGCAAGCAAAGCGAGCGGTCTATTCAAGAGGCGCAGCAACGGTTCCAGGCGGTGTTCGATGGGTCGCTGGATGGTATCGCCATCGTCAGGGATGGCGTCCACGTGCTGGTGAACCGGGCTCATGCCGCCATGTTCGGGTACGAGCCGCAGGAGGTTGTCGGCAAGAGAACGTGTGAACTGGTCGTTCCAGAAGACCGCGCCAGGATCATGGCTCTTGACGCTGAAATCGAAGCGGGTTCGGTCATGGCCCACGCGACGGAATTCGGTGGACTCCGGAAGGACGGGACCACGTTCCCGGCTGAGATCACCATCGGCCAGCGGGTACTGCAGGGAGAGAGCTTCTTGATTGGCATCGTTCGTGACGTGACCGAGCGCAAGCGCGCGGATGTGGACAAGGCCGCCCTGGAGGCCCAGTTTCAGCAGGCGCAGAAGATGGAAAGTGTGGGGCGGCTCGCCAGCGGTATCGCGCACGACTTCAATAACCTGCTCACCGTGATCAACGGGATGTCGGAACTCGTGCTGGCGCAGGTCAGTCACGACAGCCGCGTGCAGGCGGATGTGCAGGAGATTGCCCACGCCGGGGAGCGAGCCGCGAGGTTGACCCGCCAGTTGCTGGCCTTCAGCCGCCAGCAAATCCTGGAGCCGCGCGTCCTGGACGTCAACACGGTGGTCGTCGGGATGGAGAGTCTGCTCCGGCGTCTGCTCGGAGAGGACATCGACCTGCTGGTTGTGCCGGCTCCCGGCTTAGGTCACGCCAAGGTGGACCCCGGACAGATCGAACAAGTGATCAGCAACCTGGCCGTGAATGCGCGCGACGCGATGCCGCAGGGTGGCCGCCTGACGATCGAGACCGGGAACGTCACGATTGCCGAGGCCTCCGCCGCCCAGCGCGGCGAGGCGGTGCCGCCCGGATCCTATGTGCGGCTGGCCGTGACCGATTCGGGCGTCGGCATGGACGAGGACACACGCGCGCGCATCTACGAGCCGTTCTTCACCACGAAGGCGCCGGGCAAGGGCACGGGTCTGGGGCTGTCGACCGTGTACGGCATCATCAAGCAAAGCGGCGGGTTCATCGAGGTCGAGAGCGAGGTTGGCCGCGGGACCAGCTTCAAGGTCTACCTGCCGCAGGTGGCCAAGGCCGTGGGCACCGATCGGGTGGGGCCGACCGAGGTGACCCATGCAGGCACCGAGACCATTCTGATCGTGGAGGACGACGCCGGGCTCCGCAAACTGGCCACGCGCGTGCTGGCGCCCGCCGGCTATCACGTGCTCGGGGCGGCTTCTGGAGAGGAGGCGCTGGGCCTGCTGGAGCGCCATGAAGGACCCGTGCACCTTCTGCTGAGCGATGTCGTGATGCCAGGCATGAACGGACGGCAGCTTGCGGAGCGGCTCGTTCCGGCTCGTCCGCGGATGAAGGTGCTCTTCATGTCGGGCTACACGGACGACACCATCGTGCGACACGGGGTGTCGGACGCGGAGATGCCCTTTCTCAGCAAGCCGTTCACCTCGGTGGCGCTGCTCCAAAAAGTCCGGGAGGTGCTGGATTCGCACGCCTGACGGGCGGCCGCGCCAGCACGCAGCCGCCTATCGCATCGACGCCTTCGGGTCCCAGCCCAAACGCAGCACGGTAACAGCGGCCGACCGGCGGCCGAAGTCGAGCGCGTCGTAGCAGCTCCACATGTAGATATCGAGTTCGCGGCCCTGTACCTCCGGGCCCGTGTCGAGGACGGTGTAGATACCTTCGTAGGCGGCCGGCACGCCTTCGATGCGCACGATCGAGCCCAGCGGCAGCACCTTGGGATCGGAGGCCGCCATGCCGGCGCGCACCCCGATGCCGGCGGCCGTGGTTTCGCCCTTGCAGTACGCCGTGACGCTGAATTTCAGGGCGCGCCCCGGCGCCGGGTCCGCCGTCTCGCTGGCGCTCTCCACGCGGGCCGTCCTGGAATCGAACATCCCGCGCTCGTAATACAGGACGAACGCCACGGCCGCCACGGCGGTCGCGAGCAGCTTCATCCTGAGCGAACGGGACAGTTGCCAGGCCATTGGATGGCCTCAGGGTA
>JANLHE010000625.1 GCA_024653875.1 Acidobacteriota bacterium | reverse complement strand
TGGGTGTAGTCGTACGGAGGCCCCGGGCTTCAGCCCGGGGCGTGCGGCACGGGCTAAAGCCCGTGCCCTCCGTCTACAGAGATCTGAAACGCGCTCTAGTAGCCCGAACCTACCGCCAGGATCGAATCAGCGCCAAAAGCCACGCCCCGTACGCGCCCGCGTTCACGCCGTACGTGAGGGGGCTGACGGCCGCAAACCCCAGGACCGCGGCCACATGGACGCCCACGTAGATGGCGCGCCGCCCACCCGCGGCCTCCGGGCGAATCCACCCGGCCGTCTCCAGCCACGACACCACAAACGCCGTCGCGAACACGAGCGGCGTCAGGTAGTGGTACAGGAACAGGACGCGGGTGACCGCGAAGAACGGCACGTAACTCACGGCAAACGCGAACAGCAACCACCACGCCATCGGCTGCGCGGAACGCGGCTCGAGACGAAGGCGTGTCACCCGCATCAGGGCGGTGTTGACGACGATGACGATCAGCAGCAGGCTGCTGCCCCACCACACGACGGGATTGCCGACCAGGTACAGGGCCGCGCCATCGCCGGTCCAGAAGAACGGCGCGACCTTCATCACCAGCCACGTCAGCGGGCGGCTCGCGTCGGGATGCGTCGCCGTCATGCCCGCGTTGACCGTGAACATCGTTCGATGCGCGACCCACAGGTCCTCCAGGAACCTGCCGGAGGTCGGATGAAACGCGTCCCCGGGACCCGGCGCCGTGAGCAGCGCGAAGTGCAGCGCCCATCCACCGAGGTACACCGCCGCGGCCGATGCCGCGATGACCACCAGCGGCGTCCAGGTGCGCACGGCCCGGCGCCACGGCGACGCCGGCCACCAGACATAGGCGATCGCGATCGCCGCCACCGCCAGCCCCGTGAACTTGGTGCCGACGGCCAGGCCGATCAGGCCGCCGCACGCCGCCGACCACAGCAGCGCGCGAGCGCCTGTCGCCCGCGGCACCGCAAGCAGACAGACCAGCGCGCCCAGCGTGGCCGCCACCAGGACGCCATCAAACAACATCGTGCGCGTCTCGAGCACGAACGCGTTGTCGAGCGCGATCAACAGGCCGGCGAGCCACGCCGCCGGCACCGAGGCGCCCACGCCCCGCAGCAGCAGGAACAGCAGGACCGGAATCACCACGCCGCACGCCGCGGGCAGGGCGCGCAGCCAGGCCGCCGGCACCGGCCCGTAGGGCTGCCCGATCGCGTCGAAGGACATGCCGCCGCGGTACCCGCCGAGCACGGCGCCGGCCGTGAGCAGCAGCTTGCCGTGAGGAGGATGCACGTCGAACTGGCGCGCCCCCGTGCAGCAGTAGGCGGTCACGGCCTTCCCCCAGTGCACCTCGTCAAACGAGACCTGCGAGGGATGCCCGAGCGCGGGCAGATGCGTCAGCAGGCCGATGACGACGAGCAGCGCGGGGGCCCAACGGGCCTCGCGGGGAATCCAGCGTGCGGGGATGGCGGGAGGGGGCGGCATCAGAACTGGAAGTAAATGAACTCCGCGCCTTCGAAGTTCCCGAAGATCAGCACCAGATAGGCGATCGCGCCGCCAAGCGCGTATCGCACGGGCCA
>JANLHE010000297.1 GCA_024653875.1 Acidobacteriota bacterium | reverse complement strand
ACGAGGACTTTGGAGGCGGCGCGGGTGCCGATCGTGGTGTGGCGGTCGGCGTCGGACCGGAGCCGGACGGCGTCGGCCATCGCATCCCGGGCCTCGATGACGATGGAGCTGCCGGGCATGAGGTCGCGCTGCTCGATGAACCGGAGGAACTCCGCGTCCTGATCGATCACGCGCGTGATGACGAGGTCCGTGTCGAGCGGCGCGTTGAGCAGGTCCACGTATTCCGTGCGCGAGATGGCGCCCTCGGCGTTGGGAATCGGGTCGCCGTGGGGATCCACTTCCGGCCGGCCGAGCATTTCGTCGATGCGATCGATCAGTCGCTCGGACACCGCGTGCTCGAGCTGCTCGGCCTCGTCGTGCACCTCGGCCCAGCTCATGCCGAGCACCTTCACCAGGAAGAGTTCGATCAGCCGGTGCCGCCGCAACACGAGCGACGCCAGTTTTTCTCCGGCGTCGGTCAACCGGACACCCATGTACGGCTCGTAGTGCACGAGGCCCGATTCCGACAGCGCTTTCACCATCGTCGTGGCGGTGCCCGGGACCACGCCGAGCGCGGACGCCAGCTGGCCCATCGGCACGAGCGCGCGCCCGGCCTGCGCCGCCTGGGCGAGGTGGATGGTCTTGAGGTAGTTCTCGACCGTCTGTGACGGAAGCATCGTCCCCCATTATCGACGACAATGGCCGCGTGACGCTTGCCCGAGCCTTCGACTCGCCCGCCGACAAGCGGCGGTACAACCGGCGCCTGTTCGCGACCATCGCGGCGCGATACGACCTGATCACGCGCCTGCTCTCGTTCGGCCTCGACCAGCGGTGGAAAGACCGCCTCGTGGCGGCCACCGGGGCCACCGGCCGCAGCCGCGCGCTGGATCTGGCGTGCGGCACGGGTGATGTCGCGCGGAGACTGGCCGCGCGGCGCGCCACGGTCACGGGCCTCGACCTCACGCCGGCCATGCTCACCCTCGCGCGCACAAAGCCCGGCGCGACGGGCATCCGCTGGGTGTGCGGCGACATGACGTCGCTCCCGCTCCCCGCGGAGTCGATGGACGTCGTCACCACCAGTTATGGGTTGCGCAATGTGCCGGACCTGCCGCGCGCGCTCGCCGAGATTCACCGGGTGCTGTCGAGTGGCGGGTGCCTCGCGTCTCTGGACTTCAATCGTCCGACATCGAATGTCGTGCGCGGCGTTTACCTCGCGTACCTCACGGCCGTCGGCGCGACGCTTGGCTGGATCCTGCACCGCGATCCCGACACGTATCGGTACATCCCCGCGTCGATCCGGCGGTATCCCGGCGCGGCCGGCGTGGCGCGATTGATGGAAGAGGCGGGGTTCGTGCAGGTACGGGTCTTACCGGTGCTGGGTGGCCTGATGGCGATTCACCTGGCGGCCAAACGGCCGACGGCCGGAACCAGGAACGGCAACAAGTCCGAGTCCTGAAGGTTCGCGATGGGCGTGCCGGGCGCAATCGGCATCTCGTCCACGACGACGTTGTGGCGGCCGATCGACAGGCTGGAGCGGCCGAGCACGCGCGGTGGGCGGACGCTGGTGTCGAGGACAAACTCGATGAAGTCGTCCGCGGCCATGTCCGCCGCGATGCGCGCCGCGCCGGCGGGCGTCTGCGCCTGGAGCGTCAGGCCTTCCGCGCGCAGGATGTTGACCGTCTGCACGACCAGCGGTCCGGCGACCTCCACGATGAACTTGGCGTAGGCCGCGTGGGCGCTGTCGGCGTTCTTGCGGCGTTCGCCGGCCTCCACGCGTGCGCGGTCAATTTCCCGGAGGATCTGCTGGCGGAGCTCGGCGACTTCCATGCGGTCGATCGTACTACGTAAGCCCCAGGATTACGTTGGGATGACTCGCACAGCGCCGGATGCCGCGAGCGCGGCCACGCGGGCGGTGGAGTAGCCGAGGTCGTCCATCAGCACCCGGGCGGTGTGCTCGCCCAGGCGCGGGGGCGGCGCGTGGACGCCGCCCGGGGTGTCGGACAACTTCACCGGGAGGCCCAACACCTGGAGGGGGCCGATGGTGGGGTGGTGCACGGTCTCAACCATCAGGCGCGCCAGTGTCTGCGGGTCTGACAACGCCTCGCCGATCGATCGCACTGCGCCGCACGGCACGCCGGCCTCGCGCAACCGCGCGGTCCATCTCGCGGCGGTGTCCGAGGTCAGGGCGTTCACCACCAGCGGGTTGAGCGCGTCGTGGTGTTTCACCCGGCCGGCATTGGTGGTGAATCGCGGGTCCGCGGCCGCGGCGGGCAATCCGGCCACGCGGCAGAACCGCTGAAACTGATCGTCGTTGCCCACCGCGAGCACCAGCACCCCGTCGGCGGTGGCGAACGTGTTG
>JANLHE010000292.1 GCA_024653875.1 Acidobacteriota bacterium | reverse complement strand
CATTGTCGCCGCGGTGCTCGACGGCACAAAGGAAATGTGCCGGACGACGGGCGCGTTTCGCAAGGCCGGGGCCGGGCGCCCGTGAGTGCTTCGATCCGGGACGAAGGCGATGGGGGAATCCGCTCGACCTGCTTGTCGATCGGTTTGTGTACAACAATCCACCGCCACGGGCTCCGGCCGCTTGTGAGTCGGGCAGCCCAAGCGTAATATCGGGTCATGTCCAAGGTCACCCCGTCAGTCCTGGCTGACGCCCTTCGCCTGGCCCCTGATGCCAGGGCGGAACTGGCGGCAGAATTACTCGCGAGCCTTGATGGGCCGGCGGACCCTGGAGCCGCGGCTGCGTGGGACGCCGAAGTTGACCGTCGAATTGACGCGATCGAAGCAGGGACAGCGGGACTGGAGTTCTGGGACGATGTGAAATCGCGCGTCGGAAAGGAACTTCTCGGTCGGTGAAGCCGCTGAAGGTCGGCGGCCTGGCTGCCCTGGAGTTTCGGGAGGCGGTCCGGTGGTACGAGGAGCGGCGCCCTGGGTGGGGCAGCAAGCTGTTCGATGCGATTGCCCACGCTACCGACTTGGTGCGTGCGCATCCGGAGATTGGCGAGGCGAGAAAGGGCCGCCTGCCCAGCCGCAAACTTCGCGTCCCGGGATTCCCGTACTACGTGGTCTATCGCATTCGCGAGGGCGACATCTATGTCGTCGCCATTGCACACACCAGTCGGCGGCCTGGCTACTGGCGTGATCGTCGTTGAACAGGATTCTGACAGCGGTGTCCGCGCAAAAAAGGCCCCGCAGCTTTCGCCACCGGGCCCTTCATGTCTTGCTTCGAGCAGTATTGATGTTCGGCTACAGTGATTTCAAATAGCAAATAACCAATAGCCAAATAATCAATTCTTAGTACATTCCACCCATGCCGCCACCGGGGCCGCCGCCCGCGGGGGCGTCGGACTTCGGTTCCGGAATGTCGGCGACCATCGCTTCGGTCGTCAGCAGCAGCGACGCGATTGACGACGCGTTCTGCAGCGCATTGCGCACGACCTTCGTCGGGTCGATGACGCCGGCCTTGAGCATGTCCTCGTAGACATCGGTCGCGGCGTTGTAGCCGTAGTTGGCGTCCTTATGCGGTGCGTCCGGTTGTGGGGCAGGAGCGACTGCGCGTCTCGCCGGAGGGCCAGGTGGTGTTGGACCTGCGGCGCCGTTGGGCGGATGGCACGGCGCAACTGGCGTTCGATCCGGTGGAGTTTCTTGAACGCCTCGCGGCGCTGGTACCGCGGCCGCGGATCAACCTGGTCTTGTACTACTGCGTCCTGGCGCCGTGCGCGGCGAGGCGGGAGGGGGTCGTGCCCTCTCCGGCCAATGAGGGTGCCGGCGCGCCGGACGCCGTGAGTGCGTGTGGCCATGACGGCCGCGTCGGCCGCCGTCCCAATCGTGCGTGGGCCGAGTTGATGGAGCGCAGCTTTGGTTTCGACGTGCTTGCGTGCCCATGCTGTGTTGGGAGAACGACGCTGGTGGCCCTGATTCGCGACCCGTGGTCGGTCGTATCTTGCGGCATCTGGGGCTGCCGGACGCGGTGCCCGTGCCGCGCGCCGGGCGTGCGCCTCCACTACCTTGGCAGAACGACGTTGAGCCCGAGTGGACTGTTGGCTGACGAAGTGACCAGTCAAATGACCAAATGCGACCGATTCTGAGCACGCGGGTGGCCGGAGGTGTGCCGCCGGCTGCGTGGATCGCCGCTACTGCTGTGCTTTGCGGTAGGCGGTGTGCGACCTGCTCCAAGAGGGGCAG
>JANLHE010000621.1 GCA_024653875.1 Acidobacteriota bacterium | reverse complement strand
GCGGCCAGCACCGCGGCGGCGCGATGACGGAAGCGGTGCAGGCGCGCACTGCGGTCGGTGGCGAGCGCGGAGCGGCCGAACAGTTCGGAGAGTTCACCGGCGGCGCGGCGCCGTGACAGGTCCATCTGGAAAAAGCGATCCTGCGCGTGGATAAACCCCAGGGCTCGGGCCACATCTCCACGCGTCGTCCCCGTCACGGTTGGCACACCGAGCGCATCGCGCGTGATGGTCACCGGCGCGGACAGTCCAGCCACCTCACGGCTGCCATCCAGTTGCGGCAGGCTGCGGCCCAACTGCACCCACGCGTAGGCCGCTGCGCCAAGGGCCAGCACCGTCAGCAGCACGACCAGCCATCCCAGGCCCTTCAGCGTCCGTCTCAACCACGTGTGTCTTGCCAGCATCCGTTGTCTCCCCGCGTCATTCCAGTTGGCGTATTCTACGCGGATGACCATGTCCCGTTCTCGTGCTGCCCTGGCCGCTGTTCTTTGCCTCGCGCTGACGGCCGTGTCGTCCTCCCCCATTGGACGGGACGTGCAGGCGCAGTCCGCGCGGCCCGGAACCGCCGCCGCCATCACCGATGCCAGCATCCGCGCGCACATGGAGTTCCTGACCGGCGATGCCCTGAATGGGCGTGCCAGCAACTCGCGCGATGAGTGGATTGCCGCGGCCTATGTGGCGGCGCAGTTTCGCAAATGGGGCCTTGAGCCGATGGGCGACGACGGCGGGTATGTGCAGGCGGCAGAAATTCTGCGGGAGCAGATGTCCGCGCCGGCCGTGCTATCGGCCGGGACCGCGCGTTTCACCCACGGCAAGGAGATGCTGACCACTGCGCTCACGGGAGGCAGGGTTTCCGGGCCTCTCGTGAAACTCGCGGCCGGTGCCACGTCGGTGCCGGCGGGTGCCGTGGTGTTGATGCCCGTCGCGGCCGCACAGCCCGCCGCCGCGGGCCGTGGCCGTGGCGGCGCCCCGCAGGCCACCGCCGGAGCGGCGCTGGTGATCTCGCTGGCGGCGCAGACCCCCGAGCAGTGGGCGACGGCGGCCGCGCGTCCGGTCAGCGCCGGCTCGCGGTTCGCGAAGGTCGCGCCGGCCGCCGCCGCGGCCCGCCCCGCGCGCGTGGCGGTGAATCGGGCGGCCTACGACGCCATAGCCGCACTTGCGGAGGGTACCCCCGTGTCGCTGGCCGCGGACCTGAGCGTCACGCGCGCGTACACCTGGAACGCCGTCGGCCGGCTGACCGGCCGCGACCCGGTGGCGAAGGAAGAGGTCGTCGTCTTGGGGGCGCACCTCGATCACCTGGGCATGCGGGAGACCATCCAGGGCGACGACAAGATCTTCAACGGCGCGGACGATGACGCGTCGGGCACCGTGGCCGTGATGGCATTGGCCGAGGCGCTGGCCGCCGGACCCCGGCCGAAGCGGACGCTGGTGTTTGCGCTCTTCGGCAGCGAGGAGGGCGGCGGCGCGGTGTCGGGGTCGTCGTACTTCGTCGATCTCCCAGTGGTGCCGCTTCCGCGCATCGTGGCCCAGTTGCAGTTCGAAATGCTGGCGCGCCCCGATCCGATGGTGCCGGCGCGCAGCTTGTGGCTGACCGGGTACGAGCGATCGAATCTGGGCGCCGAGCTGGACAAGCACGGTGCGCGCCTGGTGATTGACCCCCGTCCGGACCAGAGCTTCTTCACGCGGTCCGACAACATCAGGTTCGCCCGAAAGGGCGTGGTGTCGCACACGGTGTCGAGCTTCAACCTGCACACCGACTACCA
>JANLHE010000618.1 GCA_024653875.1 Acidobacteriota bacterium | reverse complement strand
ACGGTCAGCATGCCGCCCAGGATGACCCAGAGACAGCAACAGTTGGCGAAATTCAGAATCGGCAGCGCCGACAGCACGCCGATGAACAGACCGCCGAGTAGTGCCGGTTGAAAACGGGCCATTAGTCGTAGTACTCGCGACCGAGGTGCGTGATCAATTCCTCGCCGCGCATGTAGCGCAGCGTGTTCTTCAGCTTCATCAGTTGAATGAACAGATCATGCTCGGGGTAGATGTCCGGCGCGTGCATCGGGCTCTTGAAGTAGAACGAGAGCCACTCCTGGATGCCCTTGAAGCCGGCGCGCTTGGACAGGTCCAGGAACAGCGCCACGTCGAGCACGATCGGCGCCGCCAGAATGCTGTCGCGGCACAGGAAGTTGATCTTCAACTGCATCGGATACCCGAGCCAGCCGAAGATGTCGATGTTGTCCCAGCCCTCTTTGTTGTCGCCGCGCGGCGGGTAGTAGTTGATGCGAACGATGTGGGAGATGTCCTTGTAGAGATCCGGGTAGAGGTGCGGCTGGAAGATGTAGTCGAGCGCGCCCTTCTTGCTCTCTTCCTTCGACTTGAACGACTCGGGATCGTCGAGCACCTCGCCGTCACGGTTGCCGAGGATGTTGGTCGAGTACCAGCCCGCCACGCCAATCAACCGCGCCTTGAGTCCCGGCGCGATGATCGTCTTGATCAGCGTCTGGCCCGTCTTCATGTCGCTGCCGCAGATGGGCGAACCGGTCGTGTCCGCCAGTTCCCGGAGCGCCGGGACCTCGGCGCTCAGGTTGGGCGCGGCGTTGCCGTACGGCAGGCCTTCCGAGAGGGCCGCGTAGGCGTAAATCTGGCTCGGCGAAATGGCGGGATCGTTGTCCACGAGCCCCTTCTCAAAGGCCGCGAGCGAACCGTGGCAGGCCGATTCCGTCAGGAAGATCTCGGTGGAGCCGGCCCAGATGAGGACCAGGCGGCTGCACTTGTTGTCCGCCTTGAACTTGCGGATGTCGGCCACCAGCTGGTCGGCCAGGTCCTTCTTGTTCTTGCCTGTCTTGACGTTCGGGCCGTCGAGCCGCTTCACGTAGTACCGGTCGAACACGGCGGACATCGGCTTGATCGCCGACAGCTCGTCCTTGACCTGGTCAAGCAGCTTCTCGTCGAGCACGCCGGCGTGCTTCGCGGACTCGTAGCAGTTGTCGTCGAAGATGTCCCAGCCGCCAAACACGATGTCGTTCAGTTCGGCCAGCGGCACGAACTCACGAATCGGGGGCGTCCGGTTCTCGGTGCGTTTTCCGAGCCGCACGGTCCCCATCTGGGTCAGGGAGCCGATGGGTTTGGCGAGGCCCTTGCGAATTGCCATGACGCCCGCAATGGTTGTGGTGCTCACCGCACCCAAACCGA
This sequence comes from Acidobacteriota bacterium, assembly GCA_024653875.1. GTDB lineage: Bacteria > Acidobacteriota > Vicinamibacteria > Vicinamibacterales > SCN-69-37 > SYFT01. Next base: position 3,122 of record JANLHE010000618.1, on the reverse strand, counting down.
CCAGGAGAATGCCGAGTTTACCGTCGGCGGGAGCAAGAGGAAGGCCAGTGTTCACGGCATAGGACTATATCATCCGGTACGGGAGGCCGGCGCCTCAGCGGAGGCAGGTCAGATGGCGGCCCCCGTCAATCGAGATCGTCTCGCCGGTAATCCACCCGGATCTTGGTGACAGCAGGAACGCGATCAGCTCGGCGATCTCCTCAGGATTCCCGGCGCGGCCCAGCGGATGCGTGGCCTTCGAGTGTTCAAGGAACGCCGCGTACCTGGCCTGGTCCATTCCCCCGCGCCTGTGCAGGTTGGTGACGACGACCCCGGGATTGACGGCGTTGACGCGGACCTTCTGCGGCGCAAGATCCAGGGCCGCGCATCGCGTCAACTGATCCACGGCGGCCTTGCTGACGCAGTAGGCGAGCAGGCCCGGAAAGGCGCGGGTCCCCGCCACGCTTGACAGATTCACCACCGCGCCCTGCCGCGCGGCCAGCGCGGGCACGGCTTCGCGGATCAGCCGGAACGACGCGCGCAGGTTGATGTCCATCATCGCGTCGAACGCGGCATCTGTGGTGTCGGTGACGCTGGCCGACGCGATGACGCCGGCCGCGTTGACCAGGCCGTCCACACCGCCCCATCGTGTCATCGCCGCGTCGACAATCCGCCGCGGCGAGTCCGCCTGCGTCACGTCCGCGGCTAGAAAGTCCGCCTGCGCCCCCGCGGCCGTGACCTCGGCACACACCTTTTGCAGGGCGGCCTCATCACGCCCCACGGCCAGAATCGCCATTCCATCCGCCGCCAGCCGCAGGCTCGTCGCCCGCCCGATCCCCGACGACGCCCCGGTCACAATCGCCACACGAGTCATCTGGGAAGTGTAAGCGAGGTCCTGGAGTCCTGGAGTCCTGAGGTCCTGGGGCCCTGTTGCCGCCGTGCCGCGGCGCCGATAGATCCAAGGTGGCAGAGGCCTTCTCGCTCCGCGAGGTCGCGCACGCAGCCGACGTTGCGCTCGCGCAGGTCCTCGCGGCGGTCGATTCCGAACAGGTACTCCTCATCGACGGCTTCGTCAGGCAGGACGATGCGGTGCGGCTGGTGCGACGGCTGGCGGCAGGGTCCGATACGCGGGAGCCGCTGACGCTCGTGCGTTCCCCGCGCCGGAAGGGGGGACTCCCGCTGGCGGCCTCAGGGACGCTGCATGCGGCGGCCGTGGCGCTGTTCCTCGCCGCCTCGTCGCTCGGCCTGCTCAAGGCGAATGACACAGAAACACACCTGAAAGATTCCACACCCGTCCGCCTCGTGTTCCTCATGGCGCCAGGACCGGGCGGCGGTGGTGGAGGCGGGGGCAACGCCATCCCCCTTCCTCCCCCGCCCGCGAAGGCCAAGGCCCCTGTGCCGCGGAAGAAGGTCAGCGCGCCGCTGCCGCGCCCGCGTCCGTATCGCCCGCCGCCACGGCCGGTCGTGCGCGAGGTTCCCCCGCCGAAGCCCGCGCCGGTTCAGCCCATCCCGGTCCCGCCCGCGCCGGTGGCGCAAAAGGCGCTGCCGGTCGTCCAGGCGCCGGTCGTGCCCATCGCCGCGGACGCCGAAGACCAGGCGGGATTGCTCGAGGCTCCCCCGGCGCCACCCTCGCCGAGCCAGGGTCCCGGCTCCGGCGGCGGCGCGGGCACCGGTCATGGCACGGGCCTGGGAGAAGGCTCGGGCGCCGGGATCGGACCAGGATCTGGCGGCGGCACCGGCGGCGGCCCCTTCCGGCCGGGCAGCGGCATCGAACCGCCGTCCGTGCAGCGCGAGGTCAAGCCGGCGTACACCGATGAAGGACGCCGGCGCGCCATCGAAGGCGACGTCGTGATGGAAATCGTCGTGCGGCGCGACGGGTCCGTGGGCGATGTGCGCGTCGTGCGCGCGCTCGGCGCGGGCCTCGATCAACGCGCGGTGGCCGCCGTGAAGCAGTGGCGCTTTGCGCCCGCGCGTCGCATGGGCGCGGCCGTGGACGTACTGGTGGAAGTCGCCGTGGAGTTCACGCTGCGGTAGGAGTCAGGACCATGGAGACGATGTTGTGGGTGGTGGTGATCGTGGCGTCGGTGCTGGCCATCGGCCTGGCGCTGTTCGCGTGGCGGCTGTTGCGCCGTGACCACCACCGCACCGGCGCGCGCGCCGCCCTGCTGCGTCAGCTCGCCTTCGAGCCGGACGCGCCGCTCGCTCCCGATCCGCCCGCGCACGACGTGTTGCGCGCCGCCCCGGTCACGACCTGGGAGCCGGCGGTGCACACCCGCGCGCCATCGCGCGGGTGGATCCCCGCACTGGTGGCGCTGTTGTGTCTGGCGCTGGGCGCGTGGACGGTCTATGGCCTCTATCGCCCTGATGCCGTCGAAGCGCGCGCGCAAACGCTCCCGCTTGATCTGTTCTCGCTCAGCCATCGCCTCGAGGCGGGCGCGCTCGTGGTCACCGGCCTGATTCAGAATCCGCGCGAGGGCCAGCCCGTGCCGCGGGTGATGGCGGTGGCCTACGTCTTCAACGCCCAGGGCGAGTACACCGCCTCCGGCAAGGCGGCGCTGGAGTTCGCGCCGCTGGCGCCGGGCGCCCAGTCCCCGTTTGTGATCCGCATCCCGGCAGTCGAAGGTGTCACGCGTTTTCGTGTCGGCTTTCGCGCCGAGGACGGCTCCGTGATCGCGCATGTCGATCGACGCGGCCAGCCAATCGACGGCACCACGGCCGGCACTCCCCTCGGCGCGGAGGGCAGGTAACATGCGCCTGCTCGGCGCGTGGGCCGTGCTGCTGCTCACGCTCGCCCCGCCGCAGGAACGGCCCGCGGGACAGGGGTTTTCATTCCGATCGAACGTCGCCCTCATCAATGTCACCGCGACGGTGACCGATGCCAACGGGCATTTCGTGTCGGGCCTCACGCGCGACGACTTCGAGATCTACGAAGACGGTGTCCTGCAGGCCGCGTCCCACTTCGACGCGGAGCGGGTGCCGGTCAGTCTCGGCCTGGCCATCGACACCAGCGGCAGCATGGTGGGCGAGAAATGGACCGCGGCGCAGGCGGCCGTGCAGCGCTTCCTGGTGGACCTGCTGGGATCGCAGGACGAGGTGTTCCTGTACCGCTTCGACAGCCGGGCGGTGCTCGTCCAGCCGTGGAC
>JANLHE010000290.1 GCA_024653875.1 Acidobacteriota bacterium | reverse complement strand
GGTTTCATTGTTTGGCCACCACGTTCCCGTGGCCGTCCACCTTGAATTTCCAGCCCGGCGACACGACAACTGTCGCTTCGCCACCGGCGATGACCGCGGGACCGGCCGCGGCGGCGCCTGGCGCCAGGTCGTCCCAACGGAAAAAGGCGAGCGGCGCGTTCTTGCCGCCGAAGCGGCCGGGGCGCACGGCCGACGGCCTGGCCTTCGTTGTGCCGCGCACCTTCACAAAGGGCAGCGCCGGTTTGTCAGTGACGCCGGCGGCCGAGACCCGCACGTTCACCACCTCGGTGGCGCGCGCGGGATTCGAGTAGCCGTACGTCTTGCCGTGCTGCCGGTCGAAGGCCTCGCGGCATCCGGGCCCGAGCGGCAACGTGATCTCGAACGACTGGCCGACGTACCGCACGTCCACCGACCGCGTGATGACCTGTCGCTTTGGCGCGAACCCTTCGGACTGCAACTCGGCTCTGGCCGCTGCCACCAGAGGCGCACACGCGCTCTCCAGATCCCTCATCGTCAGGCTCGCGCTCGGCTTGAGCACGCTGGCGGAGTAGTCCTTGGTCACGTCGGCGACGAGCATGCCGAGCGCGGACAACACGCCGGCGTGGCGGGGAATGATCACGGTGGACATCTGCAGCTGCTGCGCGATCTCACAGGCGTGCATGCCGCCAGCGCCGCCGAAGGCGAGCAGCGCGAAGTCACGCGGATCGTGGCCACGCTCGACCGAGACCACGCGAATGGCACGCTCCATGTTGGCGTTGGCCACTCTCACGATGCCTTCGGCCAGGTCCGGCACCGGCAACTTCATCTGCTTCGCGAGGGCGTTCGCCACGCGCTGGGTCCGCGGCACGTCGATGGCCATGCGGCCGCCGAGGAAGTACTCGGGATCGAGCCGGCCCAGCAGCAGGTTGGCGTCGGTGACGGTCAGGTCTTCTCCCACGCCGTAGCAGGCCGGGCCGGGGTTCGCGCCGGCGCTGCGCGGCCCCACGCGGAGCGCGCCACCGGTATCCAGATACGCGATGGACCCGCCTCCCGCGCCGACGGTGTGGATGTCAATCACGGGCAGCCGGACCGGGAAGTCTCCGACCTTCGAGTCCGTGGTCCGCCCGATCTCGTCGTTGATCAGGCTGACGTCGGTGGACGTGCCGCCCATGTCGAAGGAAATCACCCGCGCAAATCCGGCCGCATGCGCCACGGCACTGGCCCCGACAACGCCGGCGGCCGGGCCAGACAGGACGGTCCGCACCGCCTGTGCGCGCGCGGCGCCGGCGGAAATGCACCCGCCGTTGGATTGCATGATGGAGAGGCGGGGTCCTGGGGTCCTGGAGTCCTGAGGTCCCCCGGTCAAGGCCTGTTCAAGCGTCCCGAGGTACTTGTTCATCAGCGGCGTCACGTACGCGTTCACCACCGTCGTGCTCCAGCGTTCGAACTCGCGGTACTCCGGAAGCACTTCGTGCGATGAACACACCGTCAGGCCGGACTGCCGCAGCCACGCCGCCACCTGCTGCTCGTGTGCCGGATTCGCGTACGAATGCAGCAGGCAGACGGCGACAATCGTGGCGCCGCGGTCGTGGATGAGCCGGGCGAGGCCGTCCACCTCTTCTTCGTCGAGGGACTGCAGGACGGCGCCCGACGCGTCCAGCCGCTCGGTCACACCAAACGTGAGGTCCGGCTCCACCAGTGGCGGCCGGGGCGCGACAAAGACGTTGTACAGCTCGGGCCTGGTCTGCCGCCCGATCTTCAGCACGTCCTCGAACCCCTTGGTCGCCACCAGCGCCACGCGCGCCCCCTTGCGTTCGAGCACGGCATTGGTGGCCACCGTGGAGCCGTGGACCACGTCCACCGCGGCGGCATCGCCGGTCAGGTGCCGGATGCCGCCCAGAATGGACCGCGACGGGTCATCGGGCGTGGATCGCTGTTTGTGGACGACCAGGCCCCGCGGGCCCAGGTGGACGAAGTCGGTGAACGTGCCACCGGTGTCAATGCCGAGACGGGAACGCACGGAGGGATATTAGA
>JANLHE010000615.1 GCA_024653875.1 Acidobacteriota bacterium | reverse complement strand
GCGGCGGCGCCCGCGGCCCTGGTGGCAATCTCCGGGCCCGCGTCGCGGCCGGCCTTCTTCACGTGCTTGTCCACGATCTGCCTGCGTTCCTTGTCGCGCCGCCGTTCCTCGCGCCAACCCTGGAAGCGGGCCCACATGCCGGTGGACTGGTCGCGCACGGCGCCGGCGGCGGCCTCGGACGCGCGTCCGAACGAGAACTGCGTGGCCAGGATGACCGCCAGGGCGATGAGCGCCAGCAGGAGGATGGCGGTGCCGGTGCGGGCGAGGTACGCCGACAGACTCGACGCGATGACTTCGCCGATGAAGCCGCCGGCCTTGAACGGGCGCGCGCTGTTGTCAAACACGCTGAAGGCCAGCGAGAGGAGCGCCGCGCTGCAGAAAAAGAACAATGCCGCGCCCACCACCTTGGTGTAGGCCGCGTCCACTTTGTGACACCAGAACGAATGCCAGCCCACCACGAAGAGCGTGAAGGGGATCAGATAGGCGGAGTAGCCCAGCAGCTGGAACGACAGCTCCGCGACGAAGGCGCCCACCTTGCCGGCGAAGTTCGCCGCGTTATCGCTGGTGACGCTGTTGAAGAACCACGCCGGATCCGTTGGCGTGTAACTCACCAGCGCGATCAGCCAGATGGCCGTCGCGGCAAACAGGACGACGCCGGTGAATTCGCTGACGCGACGTGAAATGGCTTCAGACACGCGATCCTCTCCTCACATCTCCAACACGACCGGCAGCACCAGCGGGCGCCGGTTGGCTCGTTTACGGAACATCCGCTGCACCTCGAGCCGAATCCGTTCCTTGACCAGTCCGGGGTCCGTCCGCTCCTCGCGCGGCACCTCGCCCAGCGCGCGTTCGAGCAAACCGGGCGCCTCCCGAAGCAGTTCGTCCTGCCGGGGGTCGGTGGCCATGCCGCGGACGATGACCTCGGGCGTCCGCTCCAACTCGCCCGTCTTCCCGTTGATGGCCACCACCGCCACGACCAGGCCGTCCCCGGCCAGATGGCGCCGGTCCCTCAGGATCTCGTCACCCACCTCGCCCATCCGCGTGCCATCCACCAGAATCCGGCCGGTTTTCACCCGATCGACGACCTTGGCGCCCTCGGCGTCGAACCGCAGCACGTCGCCGTCTTCCAGCATCCGGACCGTCGCGGAGGGGCAGACGGCCCGTGCCAACCGGGCGTGCTGGGCCAACTGCCGGTACTCCCCATGTATCGGCACGAAAAACCTGGGCTGCACAAGGGACAGGACCAATTTCAGCTCCTCGGCGGAGCCGTGGCCGGAGACGTGCACGTGTTTCATGCCGTCGATGATGATGTCGGCGCCCCGCTTGGCCAGGTGGTTCATGACCCGGGCAATGGCCTTTTCGTTCCCGGGGATGGACCGCGCCGAGAACACCACCACGTCGTCGTCCTCGACCTTCACGTGGCGGTGGTCGTCGATGGCGATGCGGGGCAGGGCGGCCATGGGCTCGCCCTGGGAGCCGGTGCAGAGGCAAAGGATGTCCTGCGGGTCGTAGTCGCGGATGTCGCTGTCGGCGATCTGCAGGCCTGGCGGGATCGTGAGGACGCCGAGCCGCGCGGCGATCTCGGAGTTGCGGATCATGCCCCGGCCGACAAAGGCGACCTTGCGCTCGAACTGATCGGCGATGTCCACCAGCACCTGCATCCGGTAGATGGAGGTCGAGAAGGACGCGACGATGATCTTGCCGGGCGCGCTGCTGAAGATCTCCTCGAAGCCCGGGATGACGTCGCGGTCCGACCCGGTGAATCCCGGCGCGTCGGCGTTGGTGCTGTCGCCGAAGAGGGCCAGCACGCCCTGCGAACCCAGCTCCGCCAGGCGATGCAAATCAAAGCGTTCGCCGTCGAGCGGCGTCTGATCGATCTTGAAGTCGCCCGTGTGGATGATGACGCCTTGCGGCGTGTGAATCGCGAGGGCCGTCGCGTCCGGGATGCTGTGCGTGACGTGGATGAACTCGACCGTGAACGGGCCGATCTCGATGCGCTGTCGTGGCGTCACCGTGATCAGCCGCCCGTCGTGATCAACCCCGTGTTCGTCCAGCTTGGGCGTCACCATCGCCAGGGTGAACGCCGTGCCGTAGACCGGACCGTTGATGTGGGGCCACACATGCGGCACCGCGCCGATGTGGTCTTCGTGACCGTGCGTGAGGATGAGGGCCGCGATGCGGCCTTTGTACGTGTCGAGTGCCCCGACATCCGGGATCACCAGGTCGACCCCAAAGAGTTCAGGCTCTGGAAACATGACTCCAGCGTCCACCAGCAGGGCGGTATCCCCGCAGGCCACCAGCATCATGTTCATGCCGAACTCACCGAGGCCCCCGACAGGGATGACCTCGACGGCAGGCGCGCCGACAGCAGTACTCTGAGCCGTCATCATCGACAGCGACCTTCATCTCTCGCTCGGACACCAGCCTCCGATGAGCGGAACTCATCCGACGCAGGACCCGCCGCTGGCGCAGCGTTGATCATCGACGCACGGGCGTCACGAACCGGTCAATGTGCCCGACCTGTGGGTCGCTGGGAAGACCCGGAAAACAGGCAGGAAAACTGGGCGAACTATAGCACAGGGAGATCAGGAGTACAAGAGGGGGCAGCGCCGCCCAAGGTGGCGGCGGTTAGGTGGTTGCGAGCCTTGATACTTACAATGGTGATGACGACCATGCTGCGAGTCACCGAGTCTCAGCCCATCTCTCTCGAGGACGTGCGCCGGCTCGTTCCTGGCCGCTTCCGCGATATGGTCAAGGGCGTCGTTGACCTCAAGAGACGCCTTCTTGTTCTGGACGCCGACATGCACGCCGATCAGGAAGCGCTCTTGCTGGCCGACGGTTCGCAACAACGCGACTTATGGGGCATTAACCTCTATCCGCAGCTTGACGGGCCCGATTGGATCGAATTTGACTCGATGATCAATCTCAGGCCCTCGTTCGGCAACCGGTCCCGGAGCGTCGATGATCCCGCGACGCAGGAGGCCATTGTGTCGCTCGTGGCAGAGCTCGTGCGCCGATGACGGGGATCCAGCACCAGGAACTCGCGGCCGGGCGATGGTACGAGCTGTCGCTGTTTGAACAGCTCGGCAACGTCGGCAGTGAGATCAGCCGGGCCATCAAGTGGACCGCCCGCCGTCCCGAGTTGGCGCGTGGCGCGCTCGAACGTGCGCTTGAGTTGATCGACTTGATGCTCGATGACCCGCGGCACCGCCAGTCGCCCCCGCGGCTCAGGGAAATCGCCCGCGTCCGCGAGGTGGTGGTGGATTTCTTCGACGGACCCAATCAGTACCAGTCCACGGCGACCGGGCTGCAGCGTTACTTCGACGCGTACGCCCTGGCGACTCGCCCCTGAATCAGGGGCCGTGGTAGTCTGCGTGTGCCAGCCGCCCCAGATGAAGGATCGCCCATGTCTCGTTCGGGACGTCTCACCGTCGCGGTCGTGGTGGTGGTCGCCGCGACGGCGGCGCTGACCGCTCAACAAACCTCCACCCAGAAGCCGGCCCAGCCCACGTTCCGCAGTGTCGTGACAATGGTGCCGATCGACGTCCGTGTGCTGGACGGCAACGGCGATCCGATCACGGACCTGAAGGCCGGGGACTTCACCATCCTCGAGAACGGCACGCGGCAGCAGATCAGGCATTTCTCCACCATGGCCCTGACGGCCGAGACGCGCGAGCCCGGGACGACGCCGGCGTTCGAGCAGGTCCTTGGCCCGCGCACTGGCGGGCTCACGTCGCAGAACCGCCGCGTGTTTCTCCTCCTCATCGGCCGCGGCCGGATCCTCGCCGGGCCGGTGAAGGAGATCGAGGCGCTCGTGGATTTTGTCCGGACGCGCCTGTTGCCGCAGGACCTGGTGGCGGTGCAGGCCTACAACCGCGCGACGCCGTTCACGAGCGACCACGCGTCGGTGGCGCAACTGCTGGAGCAGGTCCGGGAGCGCAACGGGCTGATCGAACGCGACCTCGAAAACTGGTTCGGGGGACTGCGCGCGACCTATGGGTCGCCCGGGATCCCGCCGGCCATCCAGCAGCAGATCGACGGGCTGTTCGCGAGCGTGCCTGCGCTCTCGGCGCGCAGCACGATGGCCCGTTTGATCGACCACATCGATCGAGACATCCGCGCCACGGCCGACCAGCTCCAGCGCGGCGCTGAACTGGCCTCGCGCCCCGCGGAGGTGAACGGCCAGCCCGCGAGCCTGCCGGACGGTGTCGCGACCGCCGCGGCCGAACGGCTCGACATGTCGCTCGATGAATACGCGGCCCAGCAGGCCGATGTGCGCCAGGATGCGACGAACCTGTTCGCGGGGATCAACTACCTGCGACAGCTCGAGGGCGAGAAGCACCTGGTGTTCGTCACGCCGAAGGGCATCTCGCTGCCGCGGATGGAGCAGAACCAGAGCCTGGTGGCCGCGGCGGCGGACGGCCGCGTCGCGGTCAGCATCATCTTCACCGGCGGGCCGGCCGAGGCGCCTCGTCCGGTCGACATGGGACCCGACCGGCCGATGGGGATCCAGCAGCGGGCGCCGTTCGCCAGCCCCTCACGGGCATTCCAGCAGACCTTCGCGATCGCCGATCTCCGTGAGATGACGGAAATCACCGGCGGCCAGCTCGCGGTGTATCAAAACGGATCGGAGGCCGTGGACCGGATCGACCGCGCCACCCGCTTCCACTACCTGCTTGGATACAACTCCTCGAACGCCACGCTCGACGGCCGCTTCCGCGACATCACGATCCGTGTGAACCGGCGCGGCGCGACCGTGCTGCACCGGCGCGGCTACTTCGCCAGCGAGCGGCTCATCCCGATGAACCGCCGCGAGTTCGTCACCGCGACGCGCATCGCCGAAGCCGGCGCGTTCGAGCGTGACATCGACGACATCGTCGTGGACGTGAAAAAGACGACGGTCGAAGGGCGTGGCGACGCGCGCCACCTTGTCGTCGAACTCACTGTCCGCGCGCCGAAGATGCGACTGGCCGAACAGGGCGACAGGCGGGTGGGCGCCATCGATCTCGCACTGTATGTCGCCGACGGTCGCCAGCGCCGCATTGGTGAACTGCGCCAGACGATCGACCTGCGCCTGCGGCCGGAATCGGTCGCACGGTTTCTCGCCGACGGCACGACGTTCACGGCGCGCGTACCGTTCGACGGCGAGGCGCTCTACCTCAAGGTTATCGCCTACGACTACGGCTCGGACCTGGTCGGCACAGCCACGCGGGCGCTCCGCTGACAAGCGGGGGACTATACCGAGCCGCGATCCGGGCTACTGGTCGATCGCACGGTGACAAACAGCTCGGTCAGCTTCGCGAACTCCGCCAGTGTCAGTGTTTCCGGGCGGCGCTTGCCGTCGATCCCGGCAAGCGCGAGGACGGCGGGCGCCGTCGGGTCGAAGTGCTTGAGCGCGTTGCTCAGCATCTTGCGCCGCTGCATGAACGCGATCTTGACGACCTGCTGGAACACGAGTTCGTCCACGATCCGGACCGGGCTGCGGCGGAAGGTCAGGCGGACCACGCTCGAGCGGACCTTCGGCGGCGGTGAGAATGCCGACGGCGGCAGATCGAGCTTGCGGTCGATGTCCGCGTAGATCTGCGCGAACACACTGAGCACGCCGTAGTCCTTCTTGCCGGGTTTGGCGACGAGACGGTCGGCGACCTCGCGCTGCACCATCAGCGTCGCGTCGGTGAAGATGCCGTGCGCGCGTGACAGTTCGATCAGCCGGAACAGGATCGGCGACGAGATGTTGTACGGGAGGTTGCCCACCACGCGGAAGCGGCGCGGCGGCACCGGCGCGTGGTCCGTCGATGGCGGCCGGTTGGGCTGCAGCGCCGTCAGGAAGGGCAGCACGTCCGTCTTGAGGAAATCCGCCGTCATCAGGCTGACGTTCGGCGGTACCTGCCCGGAGAGACTGCCGGCCAGATCCCGATCGATTTCAACGGCGAGGATCGGCGCGCCCGTGGCGGCGAGCGGAATCGTGATGGCGCCGGCGCCAGGGCCAATCTCAAGCAGGACGTCTTCCGGCTGCACATCGATTGTCTTCACCACCTTCTGCGCCCAGGCGGCGGCAAGGAAGTGCTGGCCAAAACGCTTGCGCGGGCGATGTCCGGCGGGACGGCGGGAAGGGGGGCGTGCGGGCACTGATCGGAGTGTAGCGTGAGATGGAGGATTGGGGAATTGACTATTGGGGAATTGACTATTGGGTTA
>JANLHE010000614.1 GCA_024653875.1 Acidobacteriota bacterium | reverse complement strand
CCCAGCACGTCGATCACGTTGTTGGCGTGGACGGTGGTGAAGACCAGGTGGCCCGTGAGCGCGGACTGAATCGCGATCTGCGCGGTTTCCGGGTCGCGGATTTCACCGACCATGATTTTGTCGGGGTCGTGACGCAGGATGGACCGCAGGCCGCGCGCAAACGTCAGGCCTTTCTTCTCGTTGATCGGAATCTGCGTGATCCCGCGCAGCTGATACTCGACCGGGTCTTCAATCGTGATGATCTTGTCTTCGGTCGTTTTGATCTCCGACAGCGCCGCGTACAGCGTGGTGGTCTTGCCGCTGCCCGTCGGCCCGGTCACCAGCACCATGCCGTACGGCTCCCGGATGTACTTCCGGAAGCGCTTCATTTCGTCCTCGGGCCAGCCCAGGATGTCCAGCCGCAGTTCCGTGAACTGCTCGCTGATGGACTCCTTGTCGAGAATACGGATGACCGAGTCCTCGCCGTGGACGCTCGGCATGATCGACACGCGGAAGTCAATCGCCTTGCCGCGCACGCGCAGCTTGAAACGGCCGTCCTGCGGCACGCGCTTTTCGGCGATGTCGAGCTCCGACATGACCTTGATGCGCGAGATCAGCGTGCTGTGGTGCCGCTTGTCGATGGGCTTCATCGCCTGCTGCAGCACGCCGTCGATGCGGTACTTCACGTGCACCGCGTCTTCCTGCGTCTCGATATGGATGTCCGACGCGCGGCGCTGCAACGCCGTGAAGACGATCGTGTCGATCAACCGGATGACCGGGCTGGTGTCCGACGTGAGCTTGTCGACGGTAAGGTTCTCGTCGCCGCCGGTGTCCTCGTCGCGCAGAATCTGGATCTGGAACCCTTCGGTGGCTTCCTCCAGCACGCGCGTGGAACTCTCGCTCTTCTTCAGGATGGCCTGGATGGCCGACGGCGCCCCGACGGTCACGCGCACCGGCACGTTGAGCTGCAACCCGATCTCGTCGATGGCCTGCAGGTCGCTGGGGTCGGAGACGACGATCAGCAGCGTCTGTCCTTCGCGGCGGTACGGCACGAAGCCGTACCGCAGCATCACGTCCGCGGGTATGCTCCGGAAGAGATCGTTGTTGATCTGGAACTTCGTCAGATCGACGAATTCCATTTCGTAGCGCTCCGCGAGCTTGCGCGCCCGCGCCGCTTCCGCCGCGTGATCGACCGGCGCGTTCTCGCCCTCGGCGTACAGGTCGTCGGGCTGGTTGGCGGGCGGGTTGGCGGGCGCCGGGCCCGTGGCTGGATTCGAGGTCTCTGTGGACATAGCGGCCTACCTGGCCAGACTCGAGAGTTGAAACAACGGCATGTACAGCGACAGCAGGAGGCCGGCGATGACAATGCCCATGACCACGAGGAGCAGAGGCTGCACCAGGTTCGAGAACCGGGTCAGGCTCGTGTCGTTCTCCTCGTCATAAAAATCCGCGATGCTGTTGAGCATCTCCGCCAGCGCGCCGGTGGACTCGCCGACCTCGACCATCTCCACCGCCACGTCCGGGAACGTGCCGCGCCGGGTCAGCGACTCATGCAGGCTCGCGCCCTCCCGCACCTCTTTCGCCACGATGTCGAGGTCCGAGGCGACGGCACGGTTGCCGACGGACTTCGACGCGATGTCCAGCGCGTTCACCAGCGGGATGCCGCCGGCGAGCAGCGTGGAAATCGTGCGCGCGACCTGCGCGGTGGAGAACTTCCGGCTCAGCGGCCCGAACCACGGCAGCCGCAGCATCACGCTGTCCAGGCGGCGGCGCTGTCCCGGCTGCCGCACCCACACCCCGCCCCCGATGAAGATCACCAGCGCCGCGGCCAGCCAGAGCCAGACATAGTCCACGATGCCCGTGGAGAACGCCACGATCATCTGCGTGGACGCGGGCAACTCCGCGGAGCCGAAGCCGGCGTAAAACGCGGCGAACTCCGGGACCACCTTGAACACGATGAGCGCCACCACCACCGCCGAGAGTGACAGCAGGACCATCGGATAGATGAGCGCGGACACCAGGCGCGATCGGACCGACGACAGCACCTTCATGTGCGCCACGTAGCGGCGCAGGACCGTTTCCAGGCTGCCGCTCTTTTCGCCCGCCATCAGCGACGCGTGATAAATGCCGGTGAACATGCCGCCCTGCGCTTCAAACGCGTCGGACAACGCGCTTCCCGACCGCACGCGATCGTACACATCGTCGAGGACCGCCTTCAGCGTGGGGTTCTGGACGCGGCGGCGCAGGATGTCCAGCGACTGCACCAGGGGCAGTCCCGCGCGCAGCAGCGTGGCCATCTCCTGATTGAAGATCAGGAACTCCGCGCTCGAAATCTTCTTGCGTGACGGCCACCGCAGCGAGAAGCGGCCGACGCCCACGCCGCCGACCGGCTGGAGCGCCAGCACGAACAGGCCCTTCCCTTCCAGGTCATGGCGCAGCGCGTGCTCGCTCTCGGCCGCGTACGTGGCCTGCGTGACCTGCCCGGCGGCCGTTGCGACTTTGCAGCGGAATTGCATCGCGACGCCCGCCTCAGCGCCCCGTCAGGGTGAGAATGCGCCGGACGTAGTCCTGCGTCTCACGGTACGGAGGAATGCCGCCATAACGGCTGACGGCCCCTTCGCCGGCGTTGTACGCCGCCAGTGCCAGTGATTCCCGGCCCTTGCCGTAGCGATCCAGCAGGCCCCGCAGGTGCCTGAGTCCGGCGTCCAGGTTCTGCCGCGGGTCGAACGGATCCTCGAGGGCGTACTGCCGCGCGGTCGCCGGCATCAGCTGCATCAGACCCATCGCGCCCTTGGGCGAGACGGCTTCCGCCTGGTAGTTGGACTCCACCATCACCACGGCGCGCGCCAGCCGGGTGTCCACGCCGTGGTGCGCCGCCCGCTCGTCGATGAGCGCGACCAGATCGGCGCGCGACGCAGGCGCGACCGGTTCGACAGGAACGACGATGGCGGGCTCGGGCGCGGGCTCGGGGTACGGGACTTCGTCGGGCGCCACCGCCACGACGGAGTCGCGGGGCGCGCGCATCTGGCCGCCGCCCCGCAGCACGATCACGGCCTGGTCGCCGTCGAAGTGCACGGACGCGACCGAGAGCACGCGGCCGCTGCGCAGGGTCACAAGCTCTGCCGTGGCCGTGGCAGGCGCCAGTCCGGCCAGCAGCCCCACTGCCGCCACGAGCCACCGAGGGCGGGTCTGCATCAGCAACGGCCTCTCACCCACGCGCTACGAGGGGTCCACGAAGAGATGGTAAATGCGCACCCCAAGCTCGCGCACATCCTGGCCCACCCCGAGCGCGGACGGGACAAACGTCCGGTCGACCGCGATGCGCAGTTCCGCCATGTCCGACGCGCCCAGTTGGTCCGCACGGATCGGTATACGACGGAGGATGGGGTTGACGTTGTCAGCGGTGAACGTGGTGACATGCTGGCTGCCCAGATAGACGCTCACAACCTGTGGTTGGTCGAACAGATCGGGCCGGCCATCCGATTCGAGGTACAACGTCGCGTTCTCTTTCGGGTTCCTGAAGTTGTAGACCGCCTCCTTCTGCGTCCACCACCACTCGCGGCTCGGGTTCTCCGGCGCGAACTCGGCCGGGTGGGCCCCAGACCGGTAAATCAGGTGGATGTTCCCGGCCTGCGGGAGCAGCTGCAGCGTCGCCACCTTGTAGGAGCGGCCCTCCGGTTCGGGCCCCGTCAGCGGCGCGCGGGTGTCCGGCGCGTCCATCCGGTACAGCCCGACGCGAACGGTGGCCTCGCCCAGGTACGGCACGACCGGGATGAAGCTGGTGCGGGTGTACTCAATCACCTGTCCGGCCTGCCACGTCGAGGTCAGGGACGGCAGATCGTGGTCATCGCTCCAGCGGTTGATACCGTCGGAGTCCAGCAGGTGGACAAACACGCGGTAGTTGCCGTCGAAGGCCGCGCCGGGCGCCACCTCGAATCGATACCGCATATCGATGGGGCTGCCGAGTGCGGCGGCGGTCTTGCTCATGGTCATTGATACGGTAGCCACAGGCGGCGCGGTGTCGTCCGACCCGCAGGCTGCCATCGCCACAAGCATCGCCCCGGCTGCCATGCGCGCAGCCCCACCCAGGAATCTCTGCTGATGTGTCACAACCGTGGCATCGTACCGTATTGCCCCTATACTGTTCAATATGTTAGCCTTGCGGCGATTCTGGTTCCCCCGCTTCCCATGACAGCAGACGCACTCGGCATGATCGAAACCCGCGGCCTGATTGGCGCCATCGAGGCGGCCGATGCGATGGTGAAAACCGCGAACGTCACGCTCATCGGCAAGGAGTACATCGGGGCCGGGTACGTGACCGTGCTCGCCCGGGGGGATGTGGGCGCTATCAAGGCCGCCGTGGACGCCGGCGCAGCCGCCGCGCGCCGCGTGGGCGAACTGGTCTCCGTCCACGTGATTCCGCGGCCGCACGCCGACGTCGAGCGCATCCTGCCGCGCCCGTCCGCGCCCGCCAAGGGTTAATCGCTGCCTGCCGGGGCCGGACTGATGGCACAGCCCACTGAGACGTCCGCCGCGCCCCCGACGCCCCCGGTGAGCGATGCGCGCCGCCTCGCGCAACGGGCAAAGGCCGCCGCCCCGCGCCTGGCCGAACTCTCCCAGTCCCAGATCGACGCCATCGTCACCGCCGTGGCCCTCGCCGCCCAGGCGCGCGTGGAGTCCTTTGCCCGGCTGGCCGTGGAAGAGACCGGCTTCGGCGTGGTGGCCGACAAGGTTCAGAAGAACCGCTTCGCGGCCGAGCGGGTGTTTGAGTTCATCAAGCCCATGCGCACCGTGGGCGTGATCCATCGGGATGACACCCGGAAAGTCGTGGAGATCGCCGAGCCGTTCGGCGTGGTGGCGGCGATTGTGCCCTCGACCAATCCCACGTCGACGGCGATCTACAAAATCCTCATCGCGCTGAAGGCGCGTTGCCCGATTGTCATCAGCCCGCACCCGTCCGCCGCGCAGTGCATCACGCAGGTGGCCGAAGTGCTGAACGCCGCGGCGCTGGCCGCCGGCGCGCCCGACGGCGCGGTGAGCTGGATGACCCGGTTGTCGCTCGACGGCACCCAGGAGCTGATGCGGCATCGCGATGTGGCGGTGATTCTGGCCACCGGGGGCATGGGGCTGGTGCGCGCGGCCTACAGCGCGGGCAAACCCGCGTACGGCGTCGGACCGGGCAACGCGCCCTGCTACATCGAGCGCACGGCCGACGTCGCCAAGGCCGCCGGCGACATCCTCCTCGGCAAGAGTTTTGACAACGGTGTGTTGTGCTCGTCGCCCAACTCGGTGGTGGTGGATGCCGCGGTGGCCGACGAGGCCAAACGGCAGTTCCAGGCGCAGGGGGGCTATTTCCTCTCAGCGGTGGAGGCGCAGGTGCTGGCCGCCGCGCTGGTCACCCCGCAACGCCTGCCGAACCCGGCGTTTGTCGGCAAGTCCGCCACGCACATCGCCCAGGCGCTCGGCATCCGCGTCCCGGAGACGACCCGGGCCCTGATCGCGGAACTGGACGGCGTGGGACGTGACTTCCCACTCTCGATCGAGAAGCTCTGCCCCGTGCTGTCGTACTACGTCGTCGCGGACTGGCAGGAGGGATGCGAACGCTGCAAGCAAATTCTGCGATACGGCGGCATGGGCCACACGATGTCCATCCACTCGCAGAACGAGCCGATCATCCTTGAGTTCGGCCTGAAGAAGCCGGCATTCCGCATTTGCGTCAATACCCCGACGACCCATGGCTCGATCGGCCTGACGACCGGACTGGATCCGGCGATGACGCTCGGCTGCGGCGGCTACGGCGGCAACATCACGTCGGACAACATCACCCCGCGCCACCTGCTCAACATCAAGCGGCTGGCGTACGAACTGCGTCCGGCGTCAACCGGTCGATCGCCGGTCCCCACGGCCGGGCCCCGGTTGCCCAGGACGACACCGGCCGCCCCCGAAGCGGGCCTGACCGCCGCGTCGGTCACGGCGCACGTCGAGGCCCTGCTGGCGGGCCGTTCCGGGGCCGCGCCGGCGGCCGCCCAAGTAGTCGCCACGCCCACCCCCTCGATCGCCCAGTTCGTCTGTGAAGAGGACGTCCGCCAGGCGATCGCGCTGGGCCGCACCATCCTCATCGGCGAACGCACCATCGTCACCCCCCTGGCGCGCGAGGTGGGCGAGGCGGGCAAGGTGCTGGTCCAGGCGGGCTGGTCCGGCACGGGCGCCCGGTAGCGAACTCCAATTGGTACAGGCACTTAGGGTTGACACATCGACCCGAGGCGGGTACCATCGGCCATCATGTCTGGATGTGGGCGGCCGTAGAACGTTGATGCACAAGATTCTCACCCGACTTTTCGTGCTGGCCGGTGCCGGGCTGATTGTCGGGTGCAGCGCGCGCACGGCTCCGGAACTGCCGGTGGCCGCCCTGCCGGTGACGACCCCCGAGCAGGTCACGGTGCCCGACGTGGCGCCCCAGGCGCCGCTGGTCGACCCCACCACGGCCCTCATCACCAAATCGGAAGCCCTTTTCGCTCAGGGGCAGGCGGAATTGACGCTGGGCCACCTGACGGCCGCGGGCGGGCTGTTCGATCGCGCGCTCGACCTGTTATTGACGGTCCCCGGTGGCGCCAGATCCGACGCCCGCGTGCGGACGCAATACGAACGGCTGCGCAGCCGCATCAGCGCGCTTGAGATTCTGGCCCTGCGCGAAGGTGACGGGTTCACGCAAACCGAGACCGAGCCGGCGGTGATCGACCGCCTGCTCGACGTGGCCACGCTCTCGCTGCCGGTCGCCACCAAGGAAACGGAAGCCGCCGTCGCGGCCGACCTGGCCACCACGGTCCACGACCTCCCCATCGACAACAACGAGCGGGTGCAGTCGTTCATCGGGCTGTTCCAGACGAATCTGCGCGACTTCATGCAGGAGAGCCTGCAGCGCAGCGCGAAATACCTGCCGATGGTGCAGGAGGTGTTCCGGTCGGAAGGGATTCCGCTGGATCTGGCCTACCTGGCCATCGTGGAGAGCGGCTACAAGACCAACGCGCTGTCGCGCGCCGCCGCGCGCGGCATGTGGCAGTTCATGCCCGCCACCGGCAAGGAACACGGGCTCACGCAGAACTGGTTTCTGGACGAGCGTTCCGATCCCGAGAAGGCCACCCGCGCGGCCGCGCAGTATCTGAAGGCGCTCAACCGCACGTTCGACGGCGACTGGAACCTGGCGATGGCCAGCTACAACGCGGGGCCGGGACGCCTGCAGCGCGCGGTGAAAAAATCCAGGATCAACGACTACTGGAAGCTCACGGCCACGTCGCGGTACCTGCCCAAGGAGACCCGCAACTACGTGCCGATGATCATGGCCGCCGTGTTGATCGCCAAGAACCCCGAGGCCTACGGCTTTGAGGCGGTGCCGGTGGATCGGCTGGTGTTCGACCGTATCACCGTGCCGGACGCGATCGACCTGCGCACCGTGGCCGAGTGGACGGATGTCACGATCGAGCAGATTCGGGAGCTCAATCCGGAGTTGCGCCGCACGACGACTCCGGTCGGCGCGCATGACCTCAAGATACCGCTGGGCACGGCGCCGATTGTGGAAGCCAGGCTCGCGTCGGCCGACCCGTCGCTCTTCGCGAAGTTTGCCACCTACAAGACAACGAAACGCAGCGAGACGTTGGCGACCGTCGCCCGCAAGTTCGATGTGACGCGCTCGGACCTGGCCGCCGCCAACAGCCTGCGCACGACCTCCAAACTTCGCACCGGCCAGTCGCTCATGATCCCGCGCGCGGTCACGGCGGCGCTGGCCTCGCGTCCCGTCAACAACGCCGCGCAGGCGGACGCCGGCCCGGTGACGTATCACGTCAAACGCGGCGACACGCTCTTCGGCATCGCCAAGCAGTTCGACACGACCGTGGACGACATCAAGAAGTGGAACGCGCTGACGTCCACCCGCCTGTCCGTCGGCGACCGCCTGACGATTCACCGCAACTAAGGGCCCTTCATGGTGAGCCAGACACGGTTCTGGTTGCACAATTTGCGGACTCGATCGAATGCATCCGCTGCAGTTCCTGCAAGCCCCGGGACACTGTCCGCATTTTCATTGGGCACGCTTGCACCTTCCGCCATGGCCTGAGTGTTGCCGTGGTACGACCGAATGCTGGCTCGATTGCACGCGGCCGCGGTGTTCGGAGTGGAAGCGCTTCCGGTGTCCGTCGAGGTCGATGTCTCCGGCGGCGGGTTGCCGGGCGTGACCATGGTGGGGCTGCCGGATGCGACGGTGCGTGAGAGCCGCGACCGGGTGCGGACGGCGATTCGCAACTCGGGCCTGCCCTTTCCCACCGGGCGGGTGACCGTCAGCCTGGCGCCCGCGGATGTGCGCAAGGTGGGCGCGGCGTTCGACTTGCCGATCGCCCTCGGGATCCTCGCCGCGTCCGGGCTGTTGCCACAGCGGGACGGCCGCGACATGACCGTGGTGGGCGGCCTGTCGCTCGACGGCGGTATTCCCCCGATGCACGGCGTGTTGCCCATAGCCGTGGCCGCGCGCAAGGCCGCGCGTCCCGCGCTCATCTTCCCTGCCGCCAACCTCGCCGAAGCCGGCATCGTCTCGGACCTGCCGCTGTTTCCGGTGGAGTCGCTGCTCGATGCGGTGCGGATTCTCTCGATGTCGTCGCCCGAACCCGCGGCGCCGCCGCCCGCGCCGCCACCGGTGCCGTCATCGAGCCACGAGGATCTGGCCGACGTGTGCGGGCAGTTGCTGGCCCGGCGCGCGCTGGAGATTGCGGCGGCGGGTTCGCATCACCTGCTGTTCTCGGGGTCGCCCGGCGCCGGCAAGACGATGCTGGCGCGGCGATTGCCGGGACTGCTGCCGCCGCTGGAGTTCGACGAGGCGCTCGTGGTGACGTCGATCCACTCCATCGCCGGGCTGCTGCCGCCGGGCGCGGGCCTGGTGACCGCGCGTCCGTTTCGCGCGCCGCATCACACCTGCTCGGACATGGCGCTGGTTGGCGGCGGCACCTCGCCGCGGCCGGGAGAAATCAGCCTGGCGCACGGCGGGGTGTTGTTCCTCGACGAACTCCCGGAGTTCAGCCGGCGCGTGCTCGAGACGTTGCGCCAGCCGCTCGAGTCCGGCGTGGCCCACGTGGCGCGCGTGAGCCGCAGCGTGACCTTCCCCGCGCGCGTGATGCTGGTGGGCGCGATGAATCCCTGCCCGTGCGGCTTTCATGGCGACGCGCGTCGCCCGTGCCACTGCCCGCCGCCGCTCGTCGATCGGTACCAGCGGCGGCTGTCCGGGCCGTTGCGCGACCGCTTCGACCTCGGTGTCGAAGTGCATGCCGTGCCGTGGGCGGATCTGACGGGCCCCGAGACGCGGGAGCCGTCCGCCCTGGTGCGCGCGCGGGTCGAGGCCGCGCGTGCGCGGCAGCTCCGGCGCCAGGCGAGATTGAACTCCCAGCTCGACGGCCGCGACCTCCGACGCGTGGCCGGCCTCACGCGCGAGGGCCAGTCCCTGCTCGCCATGGCTGTGACCCGAATGGGACTAAGTGTGCGTGGCGTCAGCCGCGTGCTGCGGGTGGCGCGGACCATCGCGGACCTGGCCGGCACGCCGGACGTGCGAACACCGCACGTTGCTGAAGCGCTGCAGTTCCGGCTGCCGGAGCGGGGGATATTCCCATTGTCCAGTTGACTTCTCTGACGTAAGACAATATCTTACATACGTGAAAACCACCATTTCATCCAAGGGACAGATCGTGTTGCCAGCGGAGTTTCGACAGATGGATCGAATCGAAGCGGGCCAGGAGTTCGATATCGACCGCCTGGACCGCGGCGAATACCGCCTCGCCCGCCGTGCGCCCGCGGCCAATGATGGCGCGGTGGACTGGCTGCTGGGTTGCCCGCAGAAGGGCTTCTTCGTGCCCATCGCGTCGGAATCGACAGATACGCTGTGACATACCTTGTCGACGCAAATGTGCTGTCCGAGGCCACCGAGCCGGCTTCAGACGCACGTGTGCTGACGTGGCTCCGTACCCACGAACGCGAGTTGGCCGTCGATCCCATCATCCTGGGCGAACTGCGCTATGGAATCCTGGTGCTCCCGAAGGGAAAGAAGCGGAGGGCGCTGGAACAGTGGTTTGACGCTGGTGTGAAAGGGTTGCAGTGCCTGTCGTGGGACCTCGAGACCGGGCTGGCGTGGGCGGCCTTATTGGCCCGCCTCCGCACGAAGGGCACGGCGATGCCGATCAAAGACAGCCTCATCGCCGCGACCGCCCTGGCGCACGATCTCACCGTGGCGACCCGGAACAGCACGGACTTTCGGAAGGCTGGAGTCCGAGTTGTGAGTCCATTCGCCTGACTCACACGAGGCATGACCTTCAGTCCTTCACGCCTCGTGTGCGAACCGTTGGTCTGCGGATGGTGTGTCAGGGCAGCCGAACCGCGGCGCCGGCTTCCTTGTGCGGCGACGAGGGGTCGTGGATGACCGGACCGCTGCGAAGGATGTTCGAGCGGAGCCGCTGGCCCAGGATGTCTTCCGCGCGCCGGCCCGCGTCCAGCAAGCGCGGAAGGTCGATGCCGGTGGCGACGCCCATCTCGGCCAGCATTCCGATGAGGTCCTCCGTGCATGCGTTGCCGGTAAACCCCGCGGAGTACTTCGCCGCGCCCGTGGCCGGCTGGCCGCCAATCGCGCCGACCGAGCTGTCCACGTAGCGTACGCCCAGTTCGAGCATCGCGATCGTGTTGGCGATGCCCGTGCCGCGGGTGTCGTGGAAATGCGCGATGAACTCCGCGCCGGGAAACTGCGCCATCAACTCGCCCATGCGCTCGCGCACCAGGCGCGGGTTGGCGACGCCGGTCGTGTCCCCCAGCATGATGGTCTGCGCGCCCTCATCGAGATAGAACTTCACGATCGTGGCGACCTCGCGCGTGGTCAGGTCGCCTTGCACCGGACAGCCGTACACCGTGCCCGCGCACCCGATGACGCGGATGCCGAGTGCGTGCGCGCGCGCCATGATCGCGGCATGCTCGGCCATCGCCTCCGCGTGCGTCATCCGGAAGTTGAGCTTGTTGTGCGCTTCGCTCGACGAAATCATCAGGATGATCTCCGTCGCGCCGCAGCCCTCCTTCTGGCACGCCTCCAGCCGGTCGAACCCCTTCGTGTTGGGCATCAGCACGACGTAGGACACGTCCGGGCGCCGGTCGATGCGCTTGAGCACGTCGGCGGCGTCGGCAAACTGCGGCAGGAGTTTCGGGTGGGAGAACGACGTGACTTCGAGTTTTCTGAACCCCGCCCCGACGATGCGGTTGATCATCTCGACCTTGTCGTCGGTCGAGACGAGCGTGGGCATCGACTGCAGCCCGTCCCGCGCCCAGCATTCGCACGCGATCACCGATGCCGGTATGGCCATGCTCAGTTGCGGTCAGACGGTCCGCGCAGGCGGAGCCGCGCCGCCTCCACCACGAAGGCGTGCACGCGAAACGTGATAGCCACGGTGCCCAGGTAGCCACCGACAAGGAACTCCGTGCCCAGCGGGTGCCTGGTCGCCGCGGTGATCAACGCCTCGACCTCCCGGTCGGCCGGCGTGTAGGAGCCAGTCGGTTTGGCGTCGGCCATGGTCCCGGGATATTACACCCGGTCGAGGGATTCACACGAGGCATGAAGGATTTGAAGGTTCTGGCTCAATTTCCGGGTCTTGCGTCAATCAGGGACCTCAGGACGCTGAGAGTCAGGACGGTGCAAGGAAAGACGCGGCTGGGAACGGTCAAGGAGCAGGTCGACACCGCTCCAATGCGTGAGGCCGTGGATGATGGCGTTGACGCCCAGTGTGCAGGCTTCGTTCGACTGTCCGATCGGCCGCAGCCCGTGGCCTGACCACTCCCAGGATTGCGAGAGCGCCAACGGTCGTATACTGCAACCGGCAATGACACTCCGTCTCGCCGCGGGCACCGCCGCTGGCTACCTGCTGGCCGCGCACCTCGGATACCTGTTTTCAATTCGTCCGGCTGGAATGGTGGTGGCGTGGCCGCCGGCCGGACTTATGCTGGGGCTGCTGCTGGTGCACGACCGCAAGCGCTGGCCCGAATTGCTGATGAGCGGGATAGCGGGCAACATTGCCGCCGACCTTTGGTGGGGCTCACGGATTGAGGTCGCGCTATTGGCCGGCTTGGCGAACAGCCTCGAAACGTTGGCCGCCGCGTGGGTGACGACGGCGGTGACGGGCGGTACGCCCAGCCTGCGGATGGCGAAACACGTCGGCACCATTATCTTCGTCGCGATCGTCCCCAACGCCATGACCGCCGCGCTTGGAGCCACGGTGCTGATGTGGGGGGCCGGCATGCACTTCTGGACCGGCTGGTTTGCCTGGTGGACCGGCGACGGCATGGGGCAGTTGTTGTTGGTCCCGGCCGTCCTCGTCGTGCACGAGTGGCTCGATCGAGGACGCCACGGGACGCGCTCGGCGCTGGCCACGGCGGCGCCGCTTCTGCTCCTCGTCGCGGGCATCAGCTGGCTGTCGATGGCATTCGAACCCGCTGAAGGTTCGCCGCTGACGGCGAACCCGTACATGATCTTCCCGTTACTCCTCTGGATTGCGTTCAGCCTCGGCCCTCCGGCAGCGGTCGCGGCCAATGTCGTGGTGGCTGGCGTGACCCTGTGGTTCGGGTCCCAGGCGCTGGGACGTTTCGGCGCGCCGGGATTCTCCGCCACGGATCAGGTGCTTCAGGTCTGGGTGTTTCTGGTCGCCGTGATCACCACATCGCTGATGACCGCCGCGGTCCTCTGCGAGCGGAAGGCCGCGACCGAACAACTGCGGCTCAGTGAGACCCGACTCCGGCAGATCGCTGAAAACATCGCGGAGGTGTTCTGGATAGCGGACGCGGGTCTCAGGAAGATTCACTTCGTCAGTTGGGCCTACGAGCGGGTCTGGGGCCGCAGCGTCGAGACCCTGTACGACGATCCAAAGTCGTTTCTCGCATCGGTGCACCCGGAGGATCTGCCGCGGGTCCGCGAGACGTTCGAGACGCTTGGAGACGGCGTGTCGTTCGAGCACGAATACCGCGTGGTGCGGCCTGATGGCACGGTGCGCAGGGTCCGGGACCGTGGCATCCCCCTGCCGCCTGAGCCTGGCAAGACCCGGCAGTACGTCGGGTTCGCGCAGGACATCACCGAGCGCCATCAGGCGCAGGCCCAGGCCCAGCTGCTCGCTCAGGCCGTCGAGTCGAGCAGCGAATTCGTGAGCGTCACCGACCTGGACGACCGGTTCACGTTCGTCAATCCCGCCTTTTGCAGGACCTACGGATATTCCCGGGAAGAACTCCTGGGCGAAACGCCGTGGCTCCTGCAACCGGCGGTCAGTCCACCGGCCACCGCTCAGGACATCCTGGACGCCTCGCGTTCCAGTGGGTGGCGCGGGACCGTCCGCAACACCTGCCGGGATGGCCGGGAGATTGTCATCGATCTGAATACGTCACCCATCAAGGCGCCCGACGGACACGTGCTCGGCCTGATTGGTGTTGGCAGGGACATCACGGAACAGACGCGGCTGGAAGGCGAGCTTCGCCAGGCGCAAAAGATGGAAGTGGTCGGGATGCTGGCCGGAGGAGTCGCGCACGACTTCAACAACCTCCTGACGGTCATTCTCGGGTACACGCAGTTCCTCCTGGACGAACCCGAAGTCCCACCCGGGTGGCGCGCCGACGTCACGGAAGTTCACGACGCTGCCGAACGGGCGGCGGCCCTCACCCGCCAGTTGCTCGGGTTCGGCCGGCGCCAGGTGACGCAGCCCCGCGTCGTGGACATGGCCGCCGTGGTGTCGGGACTGATTCCGATGCTCACGCGTTTGATCGGAGAACACATTGCCGTACAGGTCGAAGTCGACGCCGAAGCGGCGCATCCGGTGTTCGCCGATCCGACCCAGTTGGAGCAGGTCCTTCTCAACCTGTGCGTCAATGCGCGGGATGCCATGCCGGGCGGCGGCGTGTTATCGATTCGTCTGACGCGCCAGGATGCGGACCCGGCCCGCGACCAGCGGTCAACCGACAGCGTCATCCTGGCCATCACGGACACCGGGACGGGCATGGACGCGGCAACGCTGGCGCGAATCTTCGAGCCGTTCTACACGACCAAAGAGACGGGCAAAGGGACGGGCCTCGGCCTGTCCACCGTCTATGGCATCGTCAAGAGCCTGAACGGGATTATCGAGGTCGACTCGAAGGTCGGCCATGGCACGACGTTCCGCGTCACGGTGCCGGCGCACGCAGGCGGGATCCAGTCCGCGCCGCCGACCACGAACGAGGTGGCGGGTGGACACGAGCGGATCCTCATTGTCGAAGACGAACTGGCCATCCGGCAGTTCGCCGGCCACGCCCTGGAGCGATACGGCTACACCGTCTATTCGGCCGGGTCTTCGGCGCAGGCGCTCGAACTGTTCGATGACGATTCCGTTGACCTCCTGGTCACGGACATCCGTCTGCCGGGAATGTCAGGTCTCGCGTTGGCTCAGGCACTTCGCGAACGATCCCCTCTGCTGCGGGTGTTGTTCATCTCCGGGTACAGCGAGTACACCCATGCGGGCAAGGACAGCGCGCTGCCGGGGGCGTTCCTTGCGAAGCCCTTTGATGCCAAGACGCTGCTCGCGGCGGTGCGGACCGCGCTGAACTGATGCCGTTGCCGCCCGCGGTTGATCGCGCTTCGGCTGAGCACACCTTTGCGACCGGCGACACGCGCGCCCGCGAGCGCATCCGGGCGCCAGGCGTGCTTCAGGATCGGGTGATTTCGTGATCACCACGCCAGAAGGGATCTCCTTCAGATCCTCCACGCCTCGTGTGAAATCAGGCGGGTTTGGTGTGGCGCCTGTAGACCGTGGTCTGCCCCTTCGCGTTGAAGGTCAGCACGGTGAACGGCTGGAACGGCGTGACGTCCATGCCCGGCGCGCTCTGCGGCATGCCGGGGATGGTCAGGCCGATGATGCCCTTCGGGCGCTCCTTGAGCAGGCGCGCGATGTCGGACGCCGGCACGTGGCCCTCGACGACGTAGCCGTCGATGAGCGTGGTGTGGCAGCTGGCCAGATTGGCAGGCACGTTGTGTTTGACCTTGATGGCCGCCATGTCGGCCTTGATTACCGTCACGCGGTAGCCATGGACTGTCGCATGGTTGACCCACTCCTGGCAGCACGCGCAACTCGGGTCTTTGTAGACGATCATCGTCGGCTTGGTCTGGGCGGAGGCCAGGCGCGGCAGGCCCAGCACCCCCACGACGGTGCCGCACAGGCCGAGGAGGAGGGAACGGCGGTCGAGTCGGGTATCTGGCATGGTCCGCCCATTTTGCCCCGGAAACGGCCGGGTTTTCCACCGGACTTCCCTCCAACCCCTTGGTCCCTTTGGTCTTTCGCCCTTGGGCGTGGTAACCTTCCGGGGCTCGAATGCGGTCTCACAAGTACACGATTCTCGTGGCCAATCGGCAGAACGGCGCGGTGCGCAGGTTCACGGTCGCGCGGCGTCCGGTCGCGTTGGTGGCGCTGGGCATCCTGTCGCTGCCAGTCCTGATGGGTCTGGGCGCGCGCTGGTCCGGTCAGGCGGAGATCGACCGTCTGGCGCAGCACGGCGAATCACTCCGTCTTGAGAACGAAAGCTACCGCGCCGCGACAGGCGAACTTGCCGCGCAGATTTCCACGCTTCAGTCCGCCATCACGGAACTTGGTGAAGACGCGCAACTGGACCCGGCGGTCAAGCGCGCGATCGACAACCTCCCTGCACTGGTGAGAAGCCGCGCCATGGGTGGCGGTGGTGCCGCCGCGGTCGCGCCCCCGATGGCCGCGCTCTCGTCGCCTGACAGCACGTTCGGCATTCTCAGGGACCTGCTCGGTTCGCTCGAGGCGCGCCTGGAAACCGTGCGCACGGGTGTGGAGAAGCAGCAGGCGCTGGCCGCCGCCACGCCGTCGATCTGGCCGGTGGTGGGTTATCTCTCGTCGATGTTCGGCAACCGCGCCGATCCCTTCAACGGCGGGCCGGACTTCCACTCCGGGTTGGACATTGCCGCGAACAAGGGCACGCCCATCCGCGCGACCGCGGACGGCACGGTTGAGTCCGCCGGCTACGCGGGCAACTACGGCAACGCCGTGGTGGTCCGTCACGGATTCGGGATCGCCACCCGCTACGGCCACATGTCCCGGATCGCGGCACGCACCGGGCAGACCATCAGGCGCGGGGACGTCATCGGCTACGTCGGGTCCACCGGCCGGGCCACCAGCGCGCACCTGCACTACGAAATCCTCCTGAACGGCCAGACGATCAACCCGTTGCGGTTGCTCGCCCGCCCGTAAGCCAGCCGGGGGTTTCCGTGTAGAATTGTTGGAATCCCCTCCGCAGGGGACGCCCAGCATGCTCAATACCTTCCTCGGCAAAATCATCGGCACCCAGAACGAGCGCGAACTGAAGCGCTTGCGGCCCCTTGTGGGCCAGATCAACGCGCTCGAGGCGGCGCTCGAACCGCTCTCGGACGGCGAACTCAGGGCACGGACCGATCAGTTCAAGGAGCGCCTCGCCGCGGGCGAGACCCTGGACGCCCTCCTGCCCGAGGCGTTCGCCGTCGTCCGCGAGGGCGGGCGCCGGGTGCTGAACATGCGGCACTTCGACGTCCAGCTCATCGGCGGCATGGTGCTGCACGGCGGGCGCATCGCCGAGATGAAGACGGGCGAAGGCAAGACGCTGGTCGCCACGCTGCCCGCGTACCTCAACGCCCTGGCCGGCAAGGGCGTCCACGTGGTCACGGTCAACGACTACCTGGCGCGGCGCGACTCCGAGTGGATGGGACGGCTGTACCGCTTCCTCGGGCTCACGGTCGGCGTGATCCAGCACGATTTGAATGACGCCGAGCGTCAGGCGGCCTACCGCTGCGATATCACGTACGGCACGAACAACGAATACGGCTTCGACTACCTTCGCGACAACATGAAGTACGACCTCGGGCACTATGTGCAGCGCGGCCACTTCTTCGCGATCGTCGACGAGGTCGACAGCATCCTGATCGACGAAGCCCGGACGCCGCTGATCATCTCGGGGCCTGCCGAGCAGTCCACCGACCTCTACTACGAAGTCGACAAGATCATTCCGAAGCTCAAGCCCGG
>JANLHE010000612.1 GCA_024653875.1 Acidobacteriota bacterium | reverse complement strand
TGGTCCCCGTTAGAAACGAAAACAAACCCATCGTCATTACCCCAGCAGCGCGCGCACGCGGCCCAATGCCGCGACGAGCGCGTCGATTTCTTCTTTCGTGTTGTACATCGCCAGCGACGCGCGTGCCGTGGCGGGCACGCCGTAGCGGTCCATCACCGGCTGCGCGCAGTGATGCCCGGTGCGGATCGCCACGCCCTCGCGATCCACGATCGTGCCGATGTCGTGCGGGTGCAGGTCGTCCAGCACGAAGGACACGACGCTCGCCTTCCGGCGCGCCGTGCCGATGATGGTCAGGCCCGGCACCGCGGAGAGCTGCGCGGTCGCATAGGCGAGCAGCCTCGCCTCGTGCGCGCCAATGGCCTCAAACCCGACGCCCCACACAAACTCGATCGCCGCGCCCAACGCAATCGCATCCGCGATGTTCGGCGTCCCGGCTTCGAACTTGTACGGCAGCTCGTTCCACTCGGTCTTCTCGAACGTCACGGAGCTGATCATGTCGCCGCCGCCGAGGAAGGGCGGCATGGCGCTCAGCATTGACTCCCGGCCGTACAACACACCGATTCCTGTCGGGCCGTACACCTTGTGGCCGGTAAACACGTAGAAGTCCGGGTCCAGCGCCTGCACGTCCACGGCCATGTGGTACGCGGCCTGCGATCCGTCAATCAGCACCGTGGCGCCCACGCGGCGCGCCTGCGCCACCATCTCCTCGACGGGATTGATCGTCCCGAGCGCGTTGGACAGGTGGACGACGGCCAGCATCTTCGTCTTTGCCGTCAGGAGCTTCGCGAAGTCCTCCATGATCACGTCGCCGCGATCGTCGATCGGCGCCACCTTGAGGACCGCGCCGGTCCGCGCGCAGGCCTGCTGCCACGGCACGATGTTCGAATGGTGCTCCATCGCGGTGATGAGCACCTCATCGCCCGGCGTCAGCTGCCAGTCCCCCCACGCGCGCGCCACGAGGTTGATGCTCTCGGTGGCATTGCGCGTGAAGATGATTTCGCGTTCAGACCGGGCATTCAGGAAGCGCTGCACCGTCCGTCTTGCCTGTTCGAACGCCGCGGTGGCCCGCTCGCTCAGCACGTGCACCCCGCGGTGGACATTGGCGTTGTCGCGTTCGTAGTAGTGGCGCAGGGTGTTGATCACCACCTGCGGCTTCTGCGTGGTCGCCGCGTTGTCCAGATACACCAGCGGTTTGCCGTGCACCTGCTGATGCAGCGCCGGAAACTGGGCGCGGATCGCCGCCACATCCAGGGGCGACGTGGGCGAGGACACGGAAGGCTCGGGAACGGTCATGACGGCAGATGCAGTTTCTCGACCAGCACGTCTTCCAGACGCCCGCGGACGGCGTCGTGGGTGATCCCGTTCAGGACGTCGCTGGCGAACGCGTGGATCAGGATGTTGCGCGCATCCTTCAGATGGATGCCCCGGGCGCGCAGGTAGAACAACTGATCGTCATCCAGCTGGCCCACCGTCGCACCGTGCGTGCACTTCACGTCGTCGGCAAAGATCTCAAGCTGCGGCTTGGTGTTGATGGTGGCGTCGGCCGAGAGGAGGAGCGCCTTGTTGGTCTGCTTCGCGTCGGTCTTCTGCGCGTCGGGACGCACGATGATCTTGCCGTTGAAGACACCTTTGGCCTTGCCCGCCAGGATGCCCTTGTAGACCTCGTGGCTCGGGCAGTGCGGCATCGCGTGGTCGATGGTCGTGTGCGTGTCGACCAGCGTCTCGCCGTCGGCGACGTAGAGTCCATTGAGCGTGCACTCGGCGCCGTCACCGGCCAACGTGGCCGTGATGTCGTTGCGCGCGATGCGGCCGCCGAACGTGATGGCCCTGGACGCGAACGTGCTGGCCCGGTGCAGATGCACGAACATGCTGGCCATGTGGAAGGCCCCGGCCGGCTCGCGCTGGATCTTCACGTGATCCACCACGGCGCCAGGCCCCATCAGGACTTCGGTGACCGCGGTGGTCAGCACCGGCGTGGCGCCAAGGCCCGCGTAGTTTTCGACAATCGAGGCCTGCGATTGCTCACCCGCGACGACAAACAGCCGCGGGGCCACCAGGGCCGGCGCGGCGCCCGGCGCGGACACGAACAACACGTGAATCGGTTCGGCCAGCACCGTCCTGGGCGCGATGTGGATGAACACGCCACCCACGCAGAACGCCGTGTTCAGCAACACGAACGGGTGGTCGCTCGTGAGGCTCGGCCCTTCAAGGGGCGGCTGCGCGGCCAGCGCCTCGCCAAGGCTCGAGATCGTCACGCCGTCAGGCAGCCCCGACAGCGACGACAACCCGGCCGATAACTGGCCGTTCACCACCACGGCCTGCAGCCGGAAGGCGTCCTTGAACAGGAACGGCTCGATCATGCCGGCCGTGACCCTGGGCCCCTCGCCCACGCGGCGGAACTCCATCGCCGCGATCGGCGCGACGCTGGTGAACTTCCATTCCTCGTCGCGCGCCGTCGGAAACCCGCGCTCCAGGAACCGGGCAAACGCGGCGGTCCGCGCCGTGCGCAGCCACTCCGGGCCGAACGCAGGCGTGCCGCGGAAGGCTTCAAAGTCCGCCGCGTACGTCTCGTGACGTTCTGCTACCTGCGCCATGCCCGCACTCACGCTCCCGCTCCGGCTTCGATCCAGCCGTAGCCCTTCTCTTCCAGTTCGAGCGCCAGTTCCTTGCCGCCCGATCGCACGATCGTGCCGGCGCTCAACACGTGGACGAAGTCCGGGACGATGTAGTCGAGGAGGCGCTGGTAGTGGGTGACGACAATAATCGCCCGGTCCGGGCTGCGGAGCGCGTTGACGCCGTTGGCCACGACGCGCAGCGCGTCGATGTCCAAGCCGGAGTCCGTCTCGTCCAGGATGGCGAGTTTCGGTTCGAGGACCGCCATCTGAAAAATCTCGTTCCGCTTCTTCTCTCCGCCCGAGAACCCCTCGTTCACCGCGCGGTTGAGCATGGACTGGTCCATTTCCAGGAGCTTGGCCTTCTCGCGAATCAACTGCATGAACTCGACGGCGTCCAGTTCCTGCTCGCCGCGATGCTTGCGCACGGCGTTGAGCGCCGCCTTGAGGAAGTACGCGTTGTTCACGCCGGGGATTTCCACCGGGTACTGGAACGCCATGAACACGCCCTCGCAGGCGCGCTCCTCGGGATCCATGTCCAGCAGGTCCTTGCCCTGATAGGTCACGGTGCCGCCGGTGGCCTCGTAGCCCGGGTGGCCTGAGAGGATGCGCGCGAGCGTGCTCTTGCCGGAGCCGTTGGGACCCATGATGGCGTGCACTTCGCCGGCATTCACCGAGAGGCTGAGGCCCTTGAGGATGTCTTTGTCCTCGGCCTTGACGCGGAGATCTTTGATTTCGAGCAACATGCTAACCGACACTACCTTCCAGGCTGATAGAGAGCAGCTTCTGCGCCTCGACGGCGAACTCCATGGGCAGTTCGCGGAACACTTCCTTGCAGAAGCCGCTCACGATCATGTTCACGGCGTCTTCGGTGGCGATGCCGCGCTGGCGGCAGTAGAAGATCTGGTCTTCGCCGATCTTCGACGTGGACGCTTCGTGCTCCACGACGGCCGTCGTGTTCTTGATTTCGAGATACGGGAACGTGTGCGCGCCGCACTTGTCGCCGATGAGCAGCGAATCGCACTGCGAGTAGTTGCGCGCGCCGTGGGCGTTCTTGCCGATCTTCACCGCGCCACGATAGGTGTTCTGGCCGAAGCCGGCCGAGATGCCCTTGGAGACAATCGTGCTGCGGGTGTTCTTCCCGAGGTGGATCATCTTGGTGCCGGTGTCCGCCTGCTGGCGGTTGTTGGTGGTGGCCACCGAGTAGAACTCACCCACCGAGTTGTCGCCCTGCAGGATGCAGCTGGGGTACTTCCAAGTGATGGCCGAGCCGGTTTCCACCTGCGTCCACGTGATCTTCGCGTCGTTCATCGCCTTGCCGCGCTTGGTCACGAAGTTGTAGATGCCGCCCTTGCCGTCCTTGTCGCCCGGGTACCAGTTCTGAATCGTGGAGTACTTGATGGTGGCGCGGTCGAGCGCCACCAGTTCGACGACCGCCGCGTGCAGCTGATGCTCGTCGCGCATCGGCGCGGTGCAGCCTTCCAGGTAGCTCACATGCGAGCCTTCGTCGGCGACGATGAGCGTCCGTTCGAACTGGCCGGTGTTTTTCGCGTTGATGCGGAAGTACGTGGACAGTTCCATCGGGCAGCGCACACCCTTGGGAATGTAGACAAACGACCCGTCGCTGAACACCGCGGAGTTGAGCGTGGCGAAGAAATTATCGGTGTACGGCACGACCGAGCCCAGGTACTGCCGCACCAGCTCCGGGTAGTCCTTCACCGCCTCGGAGAACGAGCAGAAGATGACGCCCATCTCGGCGAGCTTCTCGCGGAAGGTCGTGGCCACCGAGACGCTGTCAAACACCGCGTCCACGGCGACGTTGGCCAGCAGCTTCTGCTCCTCGAGCGGAATGCCTAGCTTGTCGAACGTCCGGCGGACTTCAGGGTCGACCTCGTCCATGCTCGCCAGCTGCGGCTTGGCCTTGGGCGCCGAGTAGTAGCTGATGCCGTAGTAGTCAATCGGCGCGTAGTGCAGGTTGTGCCACGTCGGCTCCACCATCTGCAGCCAGGCGCGGTACGACTTCAGGCGGAACTCCAGCATCCACGCCGGCTCGCCCTTCTTCGCCGAGATCGCGCGCACCACGTCCTCATTGAGGCCGGGCGGGAACGTGTCGGACTCGAGAATGGTCTCGAAGCCGTACTTGTACTCGCGCGTGGCGAGTTGTTCGATGGTCTCTTCGGAAGTTGCCATATCAGTCAG
>JANLHE010000611.1 GCA_024653875.1 Acidobacteriota bacterium | reverse complement strand
AAGAAGATCGCGGCCGCCGTCCGCCACAGCACCGGCGGGTTCCGCTACGTGAAGGCGATGGGCCTCGCGCTTGAAGACCGCGGCATCGTCCAGGTCTCGATGAACCTGACCAACTACGAGAAGACGCCGATCTACCGCGTGTTCGAGTGCGTCAAGCGCGAGGCCGAGCGTTATGGCGTGTCGGTACTCGAAAGCGAGATCATCGGCCTGGTGCCGTCAGCGGCGCTGACGCAGTCGGCCGCGTGGTTCCTGCAGGTGGCCGATTTCACCGAGGGCCAGGTGCTGGAAAACGCATTGGCGCGCTCCGCCAAGTAAGCAGCGTCAGGTCTCGCGCATGGGTCCGATGCCTAATGCGCGCATCTTCTTGTAGAGGTTCGAGCGCTCGACGTCGAGGACCTCGGCCGTGCGCGAGATGTTGCCGTCGCAGACGGCCAACGCGGCCAGGATGTAATCGCGCTCCCAGGCGTCGCGCGCGCTGTGCAGCGGCCGGACGATGGGCGCGCCGGTGGCGTCGCGCAGATTCGCCGGCGCGGTGACGCCCAGGAACACCAGGTCCGAGGCGGTGATGACATCGCCCGGCGCCATGATCAAGACGCGCTCCACCACGTTGCGGAGTTCCCGGACGTTTCCCGGCCAGCGGAACGCGCGCAGCATCTCGGCGGCTTCCAGGGAAAACAGCTTGGCGCGACGGCCGTACTCCTGCGACAGCTCCGCCACGAAATGCTGGGCCAGGCGAATCACGTCGTCGCCGCGGTCGCGCAGGGGCGGCACGCCGATCGGGATCACGTTGAGCCGGAAGTACAGGTCCTCGCGGAACCGGCCCGCGCGAATTTCCTCCAGCAGGTTCTTGTTCGTCGCCGCGATCACGCGCACGTCCACGCGCACGCTGCTCTGTCCGCCCACCGGTTCAATCACCTGCTCCTGGAGCGCGCGCAGCACCTTCGCCTGCATCTTGAGGCTCATGTCGCCGATTTCGTCCAGGAAGAGCGTGCCGCCGTGCGCCAGTTCGAACTTGCCGCGCCGGTCCGCCACCGCGCCGGTGAACGCGCCCTTCATGTGCCCGAACAGTTCCGACTCGATCAGCTCTTCGGGGATCGCCGCGCAGTTCACTTCGACAAACGCGCCGGCCCGCCGATGGCTCAGCGCGTGGATCTGGCGCGCCACCAGTTCCTTGCCCGTGCCGTTCTCGCCCGAGATCAGGACCCGGCCGTTGGTGGGCGCGGCCATCGCGATCTGCTCGCGCAACTGCTGGATCAGCGGGCTCTCGCCGACGATGACGAACCGCTTGTCCACCCGCGCGCGCAGCGCCCGGTTCTCCACTTCCAGCTTGTGCTGCCGCAGGGCGTTGCGCACGGCGAGCACGGTCTTCTCGAGCGACAACGGCTTTTCGATGAAGTCGAACGCCCCGAGCTTGGTGGCGCGCACGGCGTTCTCGATGTTGCCGTGCCCCGAAATCATGATCACCTGCGCGTCGACGCGGCGCTCGCGCAGGCGGGCCAGGGTGTCCAGCCCGTCGAGTCCGGGCAGCCAGATATCGAGCAGCAACAGGTCGTAGGCTTTGCGCGTGACCTGCTCCAGGCAGGCCTCGCCGCTCTCCACGGCATCCACCGTGTAGCCTTCGTCGCGCAGCACCCCGCCCAGCGAGGCGCGGACGCCGGCTTCGTCATCGACAATCAGGATGGCGGCCATCTCAGTTCACGTCACTCCACTGGCAGATCGATGGTGAACACCGTGCCGGTCGGCACCGCGTCGCCGACCTCAATCAGGCCGCCGTGCTCGTTGATGATGCGCCGCACGATGGCCAGTCCCAGGCCGCTGCCGCGGCCCTTGGTGGAATAGTAGGGCATGAACAGTTTGTCGCGGTCGGCCGCGGGCACGCCCGGCCCGTTGTCCACCACGGTGAGGCGCAGGATCTGGCGCGCGTCATCCCGCTCGGTGGACAAGATAATGGTCGGCGGCGCGCCGCCGGGCCGCGGACCAGCGGCCGGCCCGCCGAGCGCCTCCAGGGCGTTGTCCACGAGGTTGATGATCACCTGCCGGATCTGCTCCACGTCCACGCGGACCAGCGGCACGTCCTCGGCCAGGCGCTGCTCCACCACCATGGGCGAAGCCTGCAGCACGCCGGAGTAGAGGCGCACCGC
>JANLHE010000609.1 GCA_024653875.1 Acidobacteriota bacterium | reverse complement strand
AGCACCTCATGCGGCGCGCCCGGCACCTCGCGCGAGACGATGCGCCGGATCTTGTCGAGTTCCGCCATGAGATTGGCGCGGGTGTGCAGGCGGCCCGCGGTGTCGACCAGCACGATCTCGCGGCCGCGCGCCTTGGCGGCCGTGATCGCGTCAAACGTGATCGCCGCCGGATCCGACCCCGTGTTCGCGCGCACCAGATCGACGCCAGCCCGTTCGGTCCACACCGCCAGTTGTTCGACCGCCGCCGCGCGAAACGTATCGGCCGCGCACACCAGCACCGAGCGGCCGGCGGCACGATAGAGGTTGGCGAGTTTGCCCACCGTGGTCGTCTTGCCCGTGCCGTTCACGCCCACGATCAGAATCACGTGCGGGATGGTGGTGATGACGGGGGCCGGCGCGGTTTCGCCGAGGATGCGGCGCACCTCGCGGCCCACGCGGGCCGACAGCGACCCCTGCCGATCTCGCCGCACCGCCTCCACGATTCGCTCCGTGGCCGGCAGACCGACATCGGCCGCAATCAACGCGTCTTCAACCGCCTCGAGGGTCTCGAGCGCCAGCGCCGGCCGGCCGCCGCCCAGGGCCGGCGACGCGGATGCTGCGGCATCCGTCTCGGCAAGACGTTCGCGAATCTGCTGCGCGGTGCGCGCCAGTCCCGCGCGAAGTCGATCAAACAACGCCATCACTCCATCTCACGTTCCTGCTCACCGCGCTGCGGCCGCAGCATCAGGTCGCCGACGGCGGCGCGGGCCGTCTTGCGTCCGGCCAGCACCTCGTCCACCTGCGCGGTAATCGGCAACTCCACGCCATGCCGCACGCCGAGCGCCAGCGCCGCGGTGGTGGTCCGCACGCCCTCGGCGACCATGCGCATCCCCGCCAGAATGTCGCCGAGCGAGCGGCCGCGGCCCAATTCCAATCCCACATGCCGGTTGCGACTCAGCGATCCGGTGCACGTCAGCACGAGGTCCCCCAGGCCGCTCAGGCCGGCAGGCGTCTCGCGCTGCCCGCCCATCGCGCACGACAGCCGGGAAATTTCGGCGAGGCCGCGCGTGATCAGCGCCGACATCGCGTTGTGTCCCAGACCCAGAGATTCCACGACGCCCGCCGCAATCGCGATGGTGTTCTTGAGCGACGCGCCGATCTCGACGCCGACCACGTCCGTGGATCCGTACAACCGGAACAGCGGGCCCCGGAATTCATCCTGCACGGCCTTGACGGCCGCCGCGTCGTGCGACGCCGCCACCAGCGCGGTCGGCAAACGCTGCGCGACTTCCGCGGCAAAACTCGGGCCGGACAACACCACCACCGCGTGGCGGCCGCCGGTCTCCTCCGTCAGGACCTCCGACATCCGCTTGAGCGAGTCGTTCTCGATCCCTTTGGTGGCGCTGACCAGAATCGCGCCCTCGGGCAGGTGCGCGGCGGCGTTCCGCATCACCATGCGGAGGCCATGCGAGGGCACCGCCACGATGACATGCCGCGCGCCGTGCAGCGCGGACGGCAGCGACGCGGTGGGCCGCAAGGGCGCGGGGAACGTGACGTCAGGCAAGTACGTGGGATTGGCGCGACGCTCGGCCATCGCGGTCATCAGCGTGGCGTCGCGGCCCCACAGGGCGACGTCGTGCCCCACGCTGCCCAGATGAATGGCCAGTGCGGTGCCCCAACTGCCCGCGCCAAGCACCGCGGCCCGGTGCCCGTC
>JANLHE010000608.1 GCA_024653875.1 Acidobacteriota bacterium | reverse complement strand
CGCCGATACGTGAGTCAAGGCATGGTCAAGTTCCGGCCAAGAATCACTCTCCATCGAACCGGTACCCCACGCCCCGAACGCCGACGAGCAGCACGGGCTCGGCGGGATTCGCTTCGATCTTGCGGCGCAGGTTGTTGATGTGCGTGTAGATGACCCGGTCGGTGAGAAACACGTCCCGGCCCCACACCTCTTCGATGATCCGGTCGTGCGTCAGCACCTGGCCGCGGTGCACGACGAACGCGTGCAGGAGCTTGAACTCGAGCGCCGTGAGCTCGACGGGCGCGCCGCGCCGCGTGGCTTCGAATCGGCCGAAGTCCAGCGTGAGATCGCCCGTCCGGTAGACCTGGCCCGGCGCGGGCGCGCCCTCGGTGCGGCGCAGCACCGCCTTGATGCGCGCCACCAGCTCTCGCGGGCTGAACGGTTTAGTGACGTAATCGTCCGCGCCAAGCTCGAGGCCAAGCACCTTGTCGATCTCCTGCCCTCTCGCGGTGAGCAGCACGACGGGCGTGCGAACGCCCGCCTGCCGCAGCTCGCGGCACACGGCGAAACCGTCCTTCTTCGGTAGCATCACGTCAAGCAGGATGAGATCGTATCCGCCTCCGGCCGCGCGGCCAAACGCGGTGGCGCCGTCGCCGACAACCTCCACCTCGTAGCCTTCGATCTTCAGGTCGTCCTCGAGGCCCATGGCAATTACCGGTTCGTCTTCGACGATGAGGATGCGGGTCATGGAATGGACGCCCCCTTCAAATGCACCGAGAACGTCGTGCCCTCGCCGGACCGGCTCTCGAACGTGACGCAACCGCCGTGCGCCTGGACGATGTGCTGGACGAGACTCAGGCCGAGACCGGTGCCTTTGACCTCCCGTGCGGTCCCATCGGTGCCGCGATAGAACCGATCGAAGATGTGCGGCTGATCCACCGGCGCGATACCGATGCCCCGATCTCGCACCCGGATCGTCACGCCGCCGTCGCGGGCGTTGGCGTCGAGCCAGACCGCTGCCGGCGCCGGCGAGTACTTGACGGCGTTGTCGAGCAAATTATCGAGGGCGGTCGAGAGCGCCTCGCGGTCGGCCAGCAACTCCGGGAGACGCGCAGGAATGTCGGTGATCAGTTGATGGCCGTTCTGCGACGCATGCGCTTCAAAGCGCGCAGCCAGCTCGTTGAGCCACGCGCTCGTGTCGATGGGCACGAGCGCGTAGGGTCTGCGTCCTTCGTCCATCCGTGAAAAATCGAGCACGTTCTCGACCAGGCGCGCCAGGCGATCGCTTTCACTCGTGATGCGCTCGTAGTACTCCTGCCGCCGCGCCTCGTTCGGTACACGCCCGCGCATCAGCATCTCTCCGAGTTGCCGGATGGCCGTGAGCGGCGATCGGAACTCGTGGGAAACGGTGGACACGAAGTCCGACTTCATCCGGGCGATCTCGACTTCGCGCCGCACCACGCGCAGCGTCAGATATGTCCCGAAGCTCATCAGCGCCAGCACCGCGATAAGCATCGTCACGAACACCGTGCGTCGCCGCGCCAGATTCGCGGACCAGGCGTCGGCATGCGCCGGTCGAACCTCGACGCGCCAGGACAAGCGGCCCTCCTGCACCGGGCGGCTGGCGGCGAGTGGGACGCCGGCGGACGTTGTAGCGGGCGGCTCGCCGTAGAGCACGTCGCCATTCGACGCGACCAAGCCGACATCGAGACCATCGACCGCCAAGGCGGCGAACAGATCCGGCCATCGGTGCGCCTGGAGCCAGCGCGTCGCCACCGCGAGCGCGATACGCGGCGCGCGCGGGGCGCCGTTCGTCGGGCGACTCATGATCACAAACCCGCCGACGCCGGCGTCGAGCACGAACGCTTCGGCCAGGCCGCGTTTGGCCTCATCAAGGGTAGACAGGCGGATGACCTCCTCGGACGGCGGCCGCCCGGCTGCCGCCCAGGCGCGCGCGGTGTCGGCGTAATAGAGGTACCGCGTCTTCTCGAGAGGCCACGATCCACCGACCAGGTCCCGGTACAGGGCCAGCGCGCGCGCGGGTGCGCGATTCGCATGTCTGGCCGCGGCTTCGTCCGAGGAAAGCTCGTAGCGCGCGACAAGATCCGCCGGCAGCGCGCCGACGTGATCTGTCGTCCGTGCCGCCAGCGTTTCAAACGTGCGCCGTGCTTCGTTCGCGCGACCCGCCTTCCGATAGACACGCGCTAGACGGTGCAGCAGCCAGGCGCGCTGGTCGCCGGCGGCCTGCGCAAAGAGGTTCTGGTACAGAGAGATCGCGCGGGGATAGTCCTTGTCGCCAAGCTCGACCCTCTCGGCCTCGGCGAGGGGTCGTGGGAGCGCCGGTGGCCGAGGCGCCGCTGTCAATTCCGGCCAAGGCTGGTACGCAAGTGCGTCGCGCGGCCACACACGCACGCCGTCAGGTCCGGCCGCGACGAGCGCGGCCGCGCCAGGCTCGGCTGCCGATTCGCGCAACCAGTCCGGCAGCGCGCCAGGGTCGATGGTGCCCGTCCGGCCCACGGCATCGAGCAGCGTCCGCCACGTCTGCAGTTCGCGGCCGAGCTGTTGGGCCGCCAGCGCCGCGCTGCGGTCCAGGCGCTCGCGCATCTCCTGCGCCGCCAGCGCCCGCTCCTGGATCAGGGCCCGGACGCCGACGATGGCGAGGACGAGGCCGGGCAGGAGGATGGTGAGGGTGAAGACCAGCACGAGATGCCGGCCGGGGCGCGCCTGGATGAGCTGCCGAACCCGCATGGAGGACGGCGCTCGTTATAGCACGCCGGCGGGACGATGGCGGGTCAAGAGTGGGTCAAGCGCCACCGTGCTACGGTATCATCGGCATTCTGCGCGCGCATCGCGTGAGGCACGAAGTCATGAGACTCGCCCGTTGGCTCCGGCCGGCCTACCGCGCGCTCCTCGCGGCTGCCGATCCCGCGGCGCGCGCCGATGTGCTCGTCAGGCTCGCCCGCTCGTACAGAAACGCCGGGCGCGAAGACCTCGCCGCGTCCGCTTACCGCGATCTCGAACGCCTGTCAGGCACCCGTGCTAACGACGTGGAGTTACTGGCTGGCTGCGCATTGTGCGCCGGTGCGCCGGCCGCCGGACGCGACGCGTGCGCGTTGCGGATCTATCGCGATCTGGTCGATGGGCGTTGGCGACTCGATCGGACGTGGTATTGGGCCTACTCGGGACAGGTGCGCGGCCAGCTCAATACCGGAGCCGTCCACAACGCGGATATCGAGGTGCTCGCTGCCCGTGAAGCTGAGAAGCGCTCGCTCACCCGCGCCGTCGAAGCCGTCGTCTCCGAACGGCAGCGCTCCGCTGTTCGTCCGGACGCCTCACGCAGCGTCTTCGGCGTCGGCCAGGCGAATGGGAACCTCGACGCCATCCGAGAAACGGGCTGCCAGCACCAATTCGCCGTTCATGGCCTCGATGAATTTCCGCAGGGTGCCGACGTAGAGTTCGGTTCGGCGCTCCATCTTGGACACTTCGGCCTGGCTAACGCCGAGGAGATCCGCCATCGCTTCCTGCGTCAACCCCCTGGCCCTACGGAGCTGAGACAGATGGAGGTCCTCAGACAGACGCTTGGCCTCCGCTGCGATCCGAGCGCGCGTTTCCGCCGACGTGCGAGCCTTGATATCGGACCACTTGTGACGCTTCATGTCAGCCCTTCCTGTTTGAGTTCCTGCAGGTACTCGTCGTAGAGTCCGTCGGCCCTGGGGACGTTCTGCTCGTACCAGCGGTCGTTTCCGGTCTTGTCGCCGCCGAGCAGAAGAATCGCGGCCCGCCGCGGATCGAACGCGTACAGCACCCGGTACGGTCGACCTTCATGCTGGATTCGGAGCTCGCGCATGTGACGATGACGGGAACTCTCAACGCCCGACGAGTACGGAAAGGGAAGCGAGGGGCCGTGTTCGACCAGGAGATCCACGATTCGACCGACGCTCACCTGTTCGTTCCCCGTCAGGCCTGTGAACCACACGGCGAAATCGTCCGTGCCCTCGACTTCCCATGCCACGATTGCATTATGCCACGAAATGAATTAGTTATTACGGGTTATATTGCTAGGCCTGTTCCAAGTGAATGGCGCTGTCAAGACCGTGTCCCTCAACGGCGGGGAGACTCGGGAGCTATTTCGCGATTTGGCAGGCGCCGCGACCCGGCGCCTGCCTCGCGGCGCTCGGCTACTTGCTGCTCTTCATCGCCGGCAGGAAGTGCTCCATCACCCAGACTTCTTTGGCGCTCTTTCCGGATGTGAAGACAAACCGCCGCCCGTCTGGATGAAGACGCATGTCACGCAGCTCCATGCCGACATTGATCTTCCTCGGTTCTCCGCCTGCCGACGCGACCT
>JANLHE010000606.1 GCA_024653875.1 Acidobacteriota bacterium | reverse complement strand
TGGTCGTGCGTGCCGGCGCGCCCGTGCCGTCCACGAGTCTCGCGTTCACAACCACCAGGTCAAACGGCTCGGGTTGAGCCAGCGCCACGGGGGCGATGGCGACAAGGACTACGAGGACCAGGCGTGTGCGCATGAATCGTCTCACTCACCCGCGCGCGGCGGACGTGCCCGCGCCAGCCGCGCCACCGGTGGCCGCAGCGCCGCCGGTCACCATGGACACGATCGTGCCAACCACCGTCACGACCACGGCGCCAACAACGTTCTGCCACAAATAGGCGGTGTTCGTGGTGGCGGCCACATAACCGACGGCAGCCATCCCCGCAATCAACCCGACGAACGCGCCGTGGCCGTTCGCCTGCTTGACGCCCAGCGCGAGAATGAACACGCCGAGAATCGATCCATAGAAGTACGACCCGAACCTGTTGACCACTTCGATGAGCGATCCCATCTCCGCGGCGAACGTCGCCACAAGGCACGCGAACAGGCCCCAGAATATCGTGGCGTACTTGGACACAAGGACATAGTGCGTGTCATCGGCCACGGGCCTCAGGTAACGTCGATAGATGTCAATGACCGAGGCCGTGGCCAGCGAGTTGAGTTCCGCGGCTACACTCGACATCGCCGCCGCGAAGATGGCGGCGATGATCAGGCCGACGAAGCCAATCGGCATGTACTGCGTCACAAACGTCGGAAACACGTAGTTGGTGTCGTTGAACGCCTTGTCCGGTGTCACATCGACCACAAGGGCCTTCGCCCGCGCGCGCACGTCGCGAATCATCTCGTCTGCATGCACGAACTCGGTGCGCGCAAACGACTCGGCCTCGGGCAGCGTGCCCTCGGCCTGTGCCGCCACCATCGCCCTGGCCGCGAGTTTCCGATTCTCGAAGCCCTGCCGGTACTCCTGCTCCAGCGCGGCGTACTCCGCAGCCCTCGGGCTGGCCTCCACCGCAGGGACATGCGCCCGCTTGAACAACATCGGCGCTTCGTTGAACAGGAAGAAGGTGAACATCAGCACGCCGGTCATTAACACCAGCACCTGAAGGGGAATCTTCCAGAAGGCGCTCATCAGCAACGAGTGCCGGGCCTGATCCACCGACTTCGCCGTCAGATACCGCTGCACCTGGCTTTGATCGCAGCCGAAGTACGACAGAAACAGGAACAAGCCGCCGATCATGCCTGACCAGAACGTGTACTGGTTGGTGGTGTCGAAGCTGAAATCCAGGGTCTGCATCTTGCCCACGGCGCCGGCCGTGTGAAGGGCGGCCCCCAGGCTCACGTCGTCGGGCAACCCCATGATGAGTGCGATCACCGCGGCCACCAGGCCACCAACAATGACGAACATCTGCTTCACGTCAGCCCAGGTCACGGCCTGCACGCCGCCCTTCATCGTGTAGAAGATGGTCGGGATGCCGAACGCAAGAATTGTCAGTGTGAGGTTCCAGCCAAACACAACCGACAGAATGACGGCTGGCGCCGCGATGATGACACCGCACGACATACCGCGCGACAACAGGAACAGAATGGCCGTGACCATCCGCGTCTTCGAGTCGAACCGCCGTTCCAGGTATTCGTACGCGGTATAGACCTTTGCGCGATGAAAAAACGGCACCACCGTGAGCGACAGAATGATCATGGCGAGCGGCAGGCCGAAATAGAACTGCACGAAGCTCAGCCCGGCGGTGTATCCCTGCCCAGTCGTGCCGACAAGGGTGATGGCCGACAACTGCGTCGCCATGACGGAGAGGCCAACGGCCCACCACGGCAGCGATCGGTTCGCGAGGAAATAGCCTTCAAGCTCTTCCGTCTTGCGGCTCAGCCGCAGGCCGGTCCAGATGATCCAGACGAGATAGACAACGACGATGGTCCAGTCGATCCAGTGCATGGGGCTATCCGAAGTGACGGCCGAGCCAATACAGGCCCGCGATCACGATGACCTCGACGACGAGGACCAGGATGTAGGTGGCCGAAAGGTCTGATTCGCCCGGTCTGGAGCCGGGCTCGCCTGCTGGAGTAACGCCCATGGTCCAGCAGTATAGAATCACGGCGCGGAATGCGCATCTTTTCCACCGATCACAAGGTCGTGGGCCTGCAGTACGGCTTCACGAGCCTGACTTTTCTGCTGCTGGGCTTCCTGCTGGTGCTGCTGATCCGCTGGCAGATCGCCTGGCCCGGCGAGATGCTGCCCGAGTTCTACAACCAGCTCGGCGCCATGCACGGCACCATCATGGTGTTCCTGGCCGTGGTCCCGCTGGCCGTCGGCGCGTTCGGCAACTACTTCGTGCCGCTCCTGATCGGCGCGCCGGACATGGCCTTCCCGCGCCTGAACATGCTGAGTTTCTGGCTGTATCTGCTGGCGGGCCTCGTGATGGCCGCGAGTTTCTTCCTGCCCGGCGGCGCGGCCGGCAGCGGATGGACGGCCTATCCCCCGCTCTCGATCCTCGCCACCTCGGGACAGACTACCTGGCTGTTCGGGATGTTCATCCTGATCGTCTCGTCGCTCTTCAGCGCCATCAACATCATCGTCACCATCCTGCAACTGCGCGCGCCGGGATTGACGATGATGCAGTTGCCGTTTTTTGTCTGGTCGCAACTGGTGACGTCGTTCCTGCTGCTCCTGGCGTTCCCGCCGCTGCAGGCGGCGGCGATTCTCCA
>JANLHE010000604.1 GCA_024653875.1 Acidobacteriota bacterium | reverse complement strand
GCGGTTTGGTTGTATCCGAGCGATTGCTCGCTGCGCCGTGCGCGGCCACCGCAATCGCCACCGCTGACACCAGCAATAGGGGGAATGTCTCAAGCGCCGAACCCGAGGTTACTCGAGGGTTCCCAGGCTTGAGGCGACACGCATCGCCCGATGTATGGCGACGCCTTGTGGCGTTCCCCTCAGGCGACAACGTGCTGACACGTTTGATTGGGTTGGAACGAGATTCAGC
Source organism: Acidobacteriota bacterium (assembly GCA_024653875.1). GTDB lineage: Bacteria > Acidobacteriota > Vicinamibacteria > Vicinamibacterales > SCN-69-37 > SYFT01. The sequence continues at coordinate 7,905 of JANLHE010000604.1, read as the reverse complement.
TATGCCGACGATTAGCCAACTGGTTCGCAAGGGTCGTGAGAAGGTCCTCTGGAAGACCAAGAGCCCCGCGCTGCAGCGCAGCCCGCAGAAGCGCGGCGTCTGCGTGCGCGTGTTCACGCAGACCCCCAAGAAGCCGAATTCCGCGCTGCGCAAGGTCGCCCGCGTGCGCCTGACCAACGGCATCGAAGTGACCACCTACATTCCGGGCGTGGGCCACAACCTCCAGGAGCACTCGCTCGTGCTCATCCGCGGCGGCCGCGTGAAGGACCTCCCGGGCGTGCGGTATCACGTGGTGCGCGGGACGCTCGACACCGTGGGTGTCGCGGGCCGCATGCAGGGACGTTCGAAGTACGGCGCCAAGCGGCCCAAGAAAGCGTAAGGGGACAAGACCATGCCGCGTAGACGAGAAATTGCGAAACGTGAAGTTCCGGCGGACCCGATTTATGACAGCCCGCTGGTCACCAAGTTCATCCGCACGATCATGCAGGACGGCAAGCGGAGCACGGCCGAGCGCATCATGTACGCCGCGCTCGACATCGTGAAAGACAAGACCCAGGACGAACCCCTGAAGGTCTTCAAGAAGGCCGTCGACAACGCCAAGCCCGCGCTCGAAGTGAAGTCGCGCCGCGTCGGCGGTTCCAACTACCAGGTGCCGATCGAGGTCAATCCGACCCGCCGCCTGTCCCTGTCGCTGCGCTGGATCGCCGGCTTTGCCGCCGACCGCGGCGACGGCAAGACGATGGAAGAGAAGCTGGCGAACGAGTTCATGGACGCCGCCAACATGCGCGGGGGCGCGGTCAAGAAGCGGGAAGACGTGCACCGCATGGCGGAAGCCAACAAGGCGTTCGCGCACTACAGGTTCTAAGGACCATGGCGAGACAAGTTCCCCTTCTGCGCTGTCGCAATATCGGCATCATGGCCCACATTGATGCCGGGAAGACGACGACGACCGAGCGCATCCTGTTCTATACCGGCATCACCTACAAGATTGGTGAAGTGCACGAAGGCACGGCCGTGATGGACTGGATGGAGCAGGAGCAGGAGCGCGGAATCACGATTACGTCGGCCGCGACGACCTGCACGTGGCGCGACATCCGCATCAACATCATCGACACGCCCGGCCACGTGGACTTCACGGCCGAAGTGGAACGGTCGCTGCGCGTCCTCGACGGCGCCGTGGCCGTGTTCGACTCGGTCGCCGGCGTCGAACCCCAGTCCGAGACCGTGTGGCGCCAGGCCGACAAGTACCGCGTGCCGCGCATCTGCTTCGTCAACAAGATGGACCGCATCGGCGCGGACTTCCTGCGGACCTACGAGCAGATCACGACCAAGCTTCAGGGCAATCCGGTGGCGATTCACCTGCCGATCGGCTCGGAAGACAAGTTCCGCGGCGTGGTGGACCTGATCCAGATGAAGGCCCTCGTGTGGCTCGACGACACGATGGGCGCGGAAGCTACCGTCGAGGAGATTCCCGCCGACATGATGGCGCTCGCGAAGGAATTCCGCGAGAAGCTCCTCGAGAAGGTCAGCGAAGTCGACGACACGATTCTCGAGAAGTACCTCGCGGGCGAGTCCGGGTCCATCACCGAAGAACAGATTAAAGCGGCCATCCGCAAGCGCACGATTGCCTCCGTCCACGATGAGAAGGCCGCGTTCGTGCCGGTCATCTGTGGGTCGGCATTCAAGAACAAGGGCGTGCAGCCCCTGCTCGACGCCGTCGTGGACTTCCTGCCATCGCCCCTCGACATTCCGTTCGTCACGGGCATCGACCCGGACGGCGCCGAAGGCGCCACCACGCAGCGTCCCCCGACCGACGACGCCCCGATGGCGGGCCTGGCGTTCAAGATCATGACCGACCCGTTTGTCGGCCAGCTGACGTTCATCCGCCTCTACTCGGGGCAGATGGTGTCCGGCCAGGCGGTCTACAACGCGACCAAACAGAAGACCGAGCGCATCGGCCGCCTGCTGAAGATGCACGCGAACAAGCGCGAAGAGATAAAGGAAGTGCTCGCGGGCGACATCGCGGCCGCCGTCGGCCTCAAGTCCGTGTCCACGGGCGACACGATTTGCGACGAGAAGCACCCGGTCATCCTCGAAGCGATGGACTTCCCGGAGCCCGTCATCTCGCTGGCCATCGAGCCGAAGACGAAGGCCGACCAGGAAAAGCTGGGCCTGGGCCTGTCCAAGCTGATGGCGGAAGACCCGACGTTCCGCGTCAAGACGGACGTGGACACCGGCCAGGTCGTCATCGCCGGCATGGGCGAACTGCACCTGGAAATCATCGTCGACCGCCTCAAGCGCGAGTTCAACGTCGAAGCCACGGTCGGCAAGCCGCAGGTCGCCTACAAGGAGACCATCACGAAGGCCGCCGATGGCGACGGGCGCTACATCAAGCAGACGGGCGGCCGCGGCCAGTACGGCCACGCGAAGATTCGCCTCATCCCGCGCAAGCCGGGTGAAGGCTACCTCTTCGAGAACAAGATCGTCGGCGGCACCATCCCGCGCGAGTTCATCAAGCCGATCGACCAGGGCATCCAGGAAGCGCTCACCACGGGCGTGCTCGCCGGGTACCCGATTGACGACGTGCTGATCGAGCTCTACGACGGGTCGTACCACGACGTGGACTCGAACGAAATGGCGTTCAAGATCGCCGGCTCGATGGCGTTCAAGGACGCGGCCGCCAAGGCGCACCCGGTGCTGCTCGAACCCGTCATGCGCGTCGAAGTGACGGTGCCCGAAGACCACATGGGCGACGTCATCGGCGACCTCACCAGCCGGCGCGGACACATCCAGTCGATGGATGCCCGCGGCGGCACCCAGATCATCAACTCGCGCGTGCCGCTGTCCGAGATGTTCGGATATGCGACCGACCTGCGGTCACGGACCCAGGGGCGCGGCGCCTACTCGATGCACTTCGATCGATACGAGCAGGCGCCGGCGGCGGTCAGTCAGGAAGTTATCGCCCGCGTGCAGGGGAAGTAGACCATGGCCACTCCATTCAGCGACAAAATCCGCATCCGCCTGAAGGCGTACGACTACCGGGTGCTCGATCAGTCCACGACCGAAATCGTGGACACGGCGAAGCGCACGGGCGCCCGCCTGGCCGGCCCCGTGCCGCTGCCCACCGAGAAGAACAAGTGGACGGTGTTGCGGTCGCCGCACGTCGACAAGAAGTCGCGTGAGCAGTTCGAGATTCGCACCCATCGCCGCCTGATCGACATTTTCGAACCGACGCCGCAGACGGTGGACGCGCTGATGAAGCTCGACCTGCCGGCCGGCGTGGACGTCGAAATCAAGGCGTTCGGGAAGGAACACAAATAATGGTCACCGGAATTCTCGGTCGCAAACTGGGCATGACCCAGATCTTCCTGCCGGACGGCACCGCGGTGCCGGCGACGGTGGTCAAGGCGGGCCCCTGCGTGGTGGTCCAGGCCAAGACGGCCGCCACCGACGGCTACGAGGCCGTGCAGCTCGGTCTGGTGGACGACCACGCCGCCGCCGCGGACAAGCCGACGACGGGCCACTTCAAGAAGGCCGGCGTGCCGCCGACCCGCATCCGCCGCGAAGTGGGCCTGGCCCCCGGTGGTGAGCCCGTCAAGGCGGGCGACGCGGTGCTGGTGAACATGTTCACGGTCGGCGAACGCGTCGACGTCGTGGCCAACGGCCGCGGCAAGGGCTTCCAGGGCGTCATGAAGCGTCACGGGTTCTCCGGTGGCGCCGCCACGCACGGGTCGATGTTCCATCGCGCCCCGGGTTCGATTGGCGCCTCGTCGTATCCGTCGCGCGTCATCAAGGGCATGCGCGCCGCGGGCCGCATGGGCGGCAAGCGCATCACGACGCTGAACCTCAAGGTGGTCAGCATCGACGCGGAGCAGAACATCATCGTGCTGCGTGGCGCGGTGCCCGGCGCCCCGAACGGGGTGGTGCTGGTGCGTCGTGCGGTCGCCAAGAAGAAGGATCCGCAGCCGCAGCCTGAGAAGGCCAAGAAGGGCAAGGCCGGCGCCAAGAAGTAGGCCGGGCGGGGTGTTGAGGCCGGGGTAACTGTCATGACTTTAGACGTAGTGAATTCGCAGAACCAGAAGGTCGGCGCTGTCGATCTGAACGACACGGTGTTCGGCGGGACCATCAAGAAGGATCTCGTGTGGGCGTCGGTGGTGCGTCAGAACGCGTCCGATCGCGCCGGCACGCACGCGACCAAGAATCGCGCGCTGGTCAGCGGCGGCGGCAAGAAGCCCTATAAGCAGAAGGGCACGGGCCGGCCGCAGGCGGGTTCGACGCGATCGCCGCTGTGGCGCAAGGGCGGCACGGTGTTCGGCCCCCAGCCGCGCAGCTACGCGTACCAGCTCCCGAAGAAGGTGGAGCGCGGCGCGTTGCGCGCGGCGCTGCAGTCCCGCCTCAAAGAGGGCGCGGTGATTGTGGTCGACGAGTTGAAGGCCGGCGAGGTCAAGACCAAGGCGGCGAAGGAACTGCTGCAGCGCCTGGGTGCCATGGGAAAGACTGCCTCGGGCAAGACGCTGGTGGTGGACGTGCAGCTGGACGAGAACTTCGTCCTGTCGGCGCGCAACCTGGCCGGCGTACGGCTGGTGCAGAGCGGGCGGCTGACCGCGCGCGACGTGATGAACACCGGACGCATCGTGGCCACGCGCGCCGCGGTCGAGCGGTTGCAGGAGGTGCTGGGATGAAGACGACAGACGTCATTCGTCGTCCGGTGATCACGGAGAAAACGACGGTCGCCCGGGAAACCGGCGGCGTGGTGGTCTTCGAGGTTGCCCGCGAGGCGACCAAAGTGGATATTCGGCGGGCCGTTGAAACGCTGTTCGGCTCGAAAGTCGCGGCGGTGCGCACGCAGCTGCAGCACGGCAAGGTGAAGCGCCAGGGACGGTTCTCCGGCCAGCGATCAGATTGGAAGAAGGCATGGGTCCGGCTGAAGGCCGGCGAAAAGGTGCCTGAGTTCCTGGAAGGGGCCTAAGGATCATGGGGATTCGCAACTACAAGCCCACCTCGCCGGCGCGCCGGTTCTACAGCGTGCAGACGTTCGACGAGATCACCTCGACGACGCCGCACAAGCCGCTGCTCGAACCGCTGCACCGCTCAGGGGGCCGCAACAACAAGGGCGAGATCACGGTTTGGTGGCGTGGTGGCGGCCATAAACGCAACTACCGGGTCATCGACTTCAAGCGGGACAAGTTCAACATCCCGGGCAAGATCTCCACGGTCGAGTACGACCCGAACCGCAGCGCGCGCATCGCGCTCGTGACCTATGCCGACGGCGAGAAGCGCTACATCCTGCATCCGCTCGGCATGAAGGTGGGCGACTCGGTGATGTCGGGCGACGGCGTGGACATCCTGCCGGGCAACTGCCTGAAGCTGAAGCTGATTCCGCTGGGCACGATGATCCACAACGTGGAGCTGAAGCCCGGCAAGGGCGGGCAGATTGCACGGTCGGCCGGGTCGACGGTGCAGCTGGTGGCCAAGGACGGCGACTACGCCTCGGTGAAGCTGCCGTCCGGTGAACTCCGGCACATCAACAGCGAGTGCCTGGCGACCATCGGGCAGGTGGGCAACCTGGACCACGAGAACATCTCGATCGGCAAGGCCGGCCGGAGCCGGTGGATGGGCAAGCGGCCGCACGTGCGCGGCGTGGTCATGAACCCGGTCGATCACCCGCACGGTGGCGGCGAAGGCAAGACGTCGGGCGGCCGGCATCCGGTCACGCCGTGGGGCGTGCCCACAAAGGGCTACAAGACGCGCCGTAACAAGCGCACGGATTCGTTCATCGTCGAACGGCGGAAGAAGTAGTTATGGGCAGATCACTCAAGAAGGGGCCGTTTATCGACCTGCACCTGCTCGAGAAGGTGGAAGGCCAGAACCGGCTGAACGAGAAGAAGGTCATCAAGACCTGGTCGCGCCGCTCCACGGTGGTGCCCGAGATGATTGGGCACACGCTGGCGGTGCACAACGGGCGGAAGTTCATTCCGGTGTATCTGACCGAGAACATGGTCGGGCACAAGCTGGGTGAGTTCGCGCCGAGCCGCGCCTTCAGGGGGCACACCACCAAGGCGGATAAAGCCGCCTCGGCCGGACCCAAGGGAGCCAGCTAATGGTGGAAGCACAGGCGACCGCGAAGTTCATCCGCACGTCGGCCCAGAAGGCCGGGCTGGTGCTGGAACTCATCCGCGGGGTGGACGTGAACAACGCCCTGGCGACGCTGGTGTTCTCGCGCAAGAAGGTGGCGAAGGACATCGAGAAGGTGCTGCGCTCGGCGATTGCCAACGCGCAGCAGGCCGACGGGTTCGGCGGCGACGTGGACCGGCTGTTCGTAAAGGCGTGCTTCGCGGACCAGGGCCCGAGCATGAAGCGCGTGCGTCCGGCGCCGATGGGCCGCGCGTTCCGCGTGGTCAAGCGCACCGCGCACCTGACGGTGGCGGTGGCGGAACGGCCGGCCAAGAAGGTCGGCGCCGGCGGGTCAACGGGAAACGCGGCCGGCAGCGCGCGGGCGAAGCGCGTGGCCGGCGGCAAGGAGGCCCGCGCCAGGCGCGAGGCCGGGTCAGAGAAGAAGGCGGCCGGCGCGCAGGGCGCGGCCGCGGCGGGGACGGAGTAACAGATGGGTCAGAAAGTTCATCCGTACGGATTCCGGCTCGGGTTCAACAAGACCTGGCGGTCACGGTGGTTCGCGGATCGCGACTACGTCAAGTTGCTCCACGAGGATCTGCGGCTGCGTGACGAGCTCAAGAAGCGGTTCGCGCACGCGGGCGTGGCGCGGATCGACATCGAGCGCGCGGCCAACAAGCTGAAGATCGACATTCACACGTCGCGGCCGGGCATCATCATCGGCCGCAAGGGCACCGAGGTGGACAAGCTCCGCCAGGAGCTCACCAAGGCGACGGGTCGCGAGGTGTTCATCAATATCCTCGAGATCCAGAAGCCGGAACTGGATTCGCAGCTCATCGCCGAGTCGGTGGCGATGCAGCTCGAGAAGCGCGTGGCGTTCCGCCGGGCGATGCGCAAGGCCGTCGAGTCCGCGCTGCGGTTCGGCGCGAAGGGCATCAAGGTCCGGGTGTCGGGCCGCCTGAACGGCGCGGAAATCGCGCGGTCGGAGTGGTATCTCCACGGGCAGCTGCCGCTGCAGACGCTGCGTGCGGATATCGATTATGGGTTTGCGCAGGCCTTCACCACGTATGGCACCATCGGCGTCAAGGTGTGGCTCTACAAGGGCGAGCGGCTGACGCCGCGCGTCGGGCGCGAAGAAGAGTACCGGCAGCCGCGTCGCGCGGCCCGGGCGTAGAAAGAGACCGGAGACATCGTCATGTTGATGCCGAAGAAGGTCAAGTATCGCAAGCAGCAGCGCGGACGGATGCGCGGCAAGGCCTACCGTGGCTGCACGGTGGCGTTCGGGGATTTCGGGCTGATGGCCCTGGAGCCCTGCTGGATGACGGATCGCCAGATTGAGGCGGCGCGCGTGGCGATGGCGCGCGGCATCAAGCGCGGCGGCAAGATTTGGATTCGGGTGTTCCCGGACAAGCCGATCACCAAGAAGCCCCAGGAGACCCGCATGGGCAAGGGCAAGGGCGCGCCCGAGGGCTGGGTGGTGGTGGTCAAGCCGGGCCGGATTTTGTTCGAGATGGAAGGCGTGTCCGAGGTGGAAGCCCGCGCCGCCATGCGACTGGCGCAGGCGAAGCTGCCGATCAAGACCCGGTTCGCGACGCGCTTTGCCGAGGAGAGAGTGTCATGAAGGTGACCGAGCAGCTCACGGAGCTTCGCGGCCTGACGGCCGACGACCTGCAGCAGCGCGCGAAGGACCTGGACGAACAGGCGTTCCGCATGCGGATGCAGAAGTCGATGGGCCAGACCGAGTCGGCCAACAAGATGCGTCCGCTCCGTCGTGAGATGGCGCGCATTCAGACC
>JANLHE010000601.1 GCA_024653875.1 Acidobacteriota bacterium | reverse complement strand
TGGATCTCCCCGTCTTTCCGCGCGTCTTCAAGCGCATGCAACCGCGCGACGAGCGCCATCAGTGGATCATCCGGCGGCGCCTCCGCCTTCGCGGCCACCACGCGAATATCATCGCGTTCACCGACATACACAGGGTGCCGCAGCATGCGGTCTTCGGTCATCTCCGTAAACTGCACATCCACCGTCATCGCCGGCCGCACCCAGTGGGCTTTCGCAATCGCGCGCGGCGGATCCGCAAACGGACAGGCGTTCGACGCCAGCGCCCTCAGCCGCCCGGACACGCGGGTCAGTTCCTTCTCGTCGAAGCCGGTGCCAACGTTGCCCACCCAGCGGAGGCGCTTGCCCTCTGGCACGCCCAGGACGAGCGACCCGAAGTGATGCCGGCTGTTCTGCGGATCCGTCCAGCCGCCCACGACGAACGTGTCGCGCTTGAGCAGTTTCAGCTTCCGCCAGGCGGGGGATCGCCGGCCCGAGTGGTAAACGGACTGTCCGTCCTTGCCGATCAGGCCTTCCCATCCCTCGCGCTCCGCGCGCGCGAGCATCTCGCGCCCGTCATCCGCCACGATCTCGCTGAGGCGCACCAGGGCCGTGCCCCCGGTCTTTACCGGCAGCGCGTCATGCAGGCGCAAGCGGCGCGCCGCCATCGACAATCCGCGGATGTCCCGGTCGTCATCGCGCAGCAGGTCGAACACGATGAGCGCGGCCGGCTGCGCCTTCTCGGCGCGCGCGATGTCCGTCGCCGCGGTCAGGTGGATGCGGCCCTGCAGGCGGCCAAACGGCAGCGGCCGCCCCTTGGGGTCGGTGGCCACAATCTCCCCATCGAGCAGCAGCGGTCCCTTCACCTTGCCGGCAATCCTCTTCAGCGCGGTGACGATGGCGGGGAACTGGTCGGCCTTCGCGTTGCCGTTGCGCGAGTAGATGGCGACCTGCGCGGGCTCTTTGCCGGACGGAGGGCGCAGATCGACCAGCGCCCGGATGCCGTCGTACTTCGGCTCATACACGAACCCCTGCTGGACCACCGGCGGCGGATCCAGGGAGGCCAGCATCGGCCGCACCTTTGCGGGGTTGTCACGCCATTTCGGCACGCGGCGATCTTACAGTCGCTGCCGCCCTTTGTGTTCTACAGCAGGCCCCACACTGGCGGAAGCGTGCCGAGCAGGCCCAGTCCCAGCAGGATGCCCGCCGCCAGAAACACACCCGAGGCACTCAACTGGCGCCGGCTCCATTGACGATGCAGCCCGCCCCATGCCGCCAGCCAGATGAGGCACGCGATTGCCACTCGCCCCGAGAGCCCGCCGGCCGGCGCGTAGATCGACGGGGCCACAAAGATGCCGGCCTCGTGAAGGATGCAGAGTCCGCCCATGGCGAAGGCGCCGATGCCGGCACCGAGAAAGGCGGCGAGTGCCGATCCGTTGGTCGTGTCTGATGTGGATGTGACAGTGGTCATGGCGCTCTTCCTTCCTACTGCAGCGGCGCGATCTTGTTGATGAAGGTGCCGAGCAGTCCGACGAACGCGACCACGGTGAAACACACCGTCAGCAGCACGGCGGTCATGCGGCGCAACGACGCATCGGTCAGCACCTGGGCCTGATATCGCACGCTGACAAACGCGGTCGCGGTGGCCAGCATGGCCGCGATCCAGGGCATATGTTCTTTGACCTCCATGGCAAAGGCATGGAGCCACGCCGTATCCGGATTCTTGAGCAGGAGAGCGCGAGGGAACTGGCTGAGGTCGATCGCGTCCGCGGGTGGCGGCAGGCGGTAGAGCGGGAAGATGACGAACGTCCCGACGAGCACCGAGGCCCACAGCGCGATGGCCGTGCCCGTCACCAGCCACGAAAAGTACCGCGCCTGCGCGGGTGTGGCGTCGTTCGCACGGGCCGACGCCATCGCCCGCAGATAAAACAGCGCGGCAAACAGCCCCATGAGCGCGGCGCCGCTCAAGCCGATCCCGTGCACCATCGTCCAGACACTGCGATCACTGAAAAGCATGGTTCCT
>JANLHE010000598.1 GCA_024653875.1 Acidobacteriota bacterium | reverse complement strand
GCGATCGCCGAGTTCTACGCGCATCTGTTCGCGGCGCGGGCCGAACGTGGTCTCGGACGGTTGGACAACGCGGCGAGCAGGATTCGTCAGGCGCGTGACCTGTTTCCCGATGCGCAGTCGGCCTTGATGGCGGCAAGTCACATCGCGATGCTGCGGGCGGACGAGGCTGGCGCCGATGAACCGATGCGCCACCTGGCGCTCCTGCCTTACAAACGAGGCCCAGAGGACGATCCCTGGTGGATGTACGAGACGTTCACCGGACGGTACGCCGATGCGCTCATCGCCGGGATGTGGAAGAACACCGGCTTCAGTCCGCGCGCTCCGCGCCCGTCATCAGCGCGGTGAAGCGTTCGGTGCTGATGTTGCCGCCCGACAGGGTGACGCCCACGCGCTGACCTTTGAAGCGGTCGCGGTGGTGGAGCAGGGCGGCCAGGGCGTTGGCGCCGGACGGTTCGAGCACGAGCTTGAGCCGCTCGAACGCGAATCGCATCACCTGCACCACGACCGGATCGGGGACGGTGAGGACACCGGCGAGCAGCCGGCGCATGACCTCGAACGTGAGATCGCCGCAGGCCTGCGTCTGCTGCCCATCGCAGATCGTTCGCGGCACGTCGATGCTGATGATTCTGCCCGCGGCCAGGGAGAGTTCGATGTCGTTGCCGCGTTCGGGTTCGCTCGCGTACACCTTGATCCCCGGCGTCAGGTGCGTGGCGGCGACCGCGCATCCGGACACGAACCCGCCACCGCCCGTGCAGACGATGAGGGCGTCGAGCGGCTCGGGCACGTCCTGAATCAGTTCAAGGGCTGTCGTACCCTGGCCCGCCATCACGGGTTCGTAGTTGAACGGCGAGATCAACGCGGCGCCGCTCTTCTCCACCACGCCACGGGCGACCTCCGCGCGGTCCTCGGTATACCGGTCGTAGGTGATGACCGTGGCACCGTAGCCGCGCGTGGCGTCGAGCTTTGATGCCGGCGCATCGGCCGGCATCACGATCGTGGCCGCGCAGCCGTGCAGCTTCGCGGCCAGGGCCACGGCCTGCGCGTGGTTTCCCGAGGAAAACGCCACCACTCCCCGCGCGCGCTCCGCGCCGGTCAGCGAGTTGACGGCGTTGTACCCGCCGCGAAACTTGAACGCGCCCATCCGCTGCAGGTTCTCGGCTTTCAGAAACACCTTCGCGCCGATGAGTGCGTCCAGGGTGTGCGAGGTGATGACCGGTGTGCGGTGCGCCACGCCCTTCAATCGCGCGGCGGCGGCTTCGATGTCGGCAAACTGCAGCATGGCGGGACGATTCTACCCGGTGGAGGGTAAGATCACGCGCATGCGCATACAGCACGTGATCGTCCCGGCCCTCATCGTTGTCGCCGCCGGCGTCGTCTCGGCCCGGGCGCCCGAGGCGGTTCAGCCGCCTGTCGGGCAGGGACAGCCCGCCCAGGGTGCCGCGCGGCAGGGTGGCCGTGGCGGCCGCGGTGGAATCCAGATCGGACCGGGCCAGGAATGCCCACCGGGAACCACGCTCGTGCGGCCTGGCAACTGTCAGGCACCGGCCTCACCCGCACCGTCCATCCTCGACTACCGGCCAACGTCCACGCTGATTGCGCCGCGGCATCCCGTGCAGAAGGCGAAGTATCCGGCGATCGATTTTCACGGCCACCCCGGCGGGCGCATCTCGACTGCCGAGGGGCTGAAGGTACTGTTCGAGGAACTGGATGCGCTGAACGTCGGGTTGATGTTGAGCGCGGAGAACATGTCGGGGGAGCGGCTGAAGCGGACCGTGGCCACCGTGAAGGCCTCGCCGTACGCCGCGCGCGTGGCGTTCTTCACCGGCGTGAGCCTCAGCAACGTCGGACCGGGCTGGGCCGACAAAGCCATCGCCCAGCTCGAGGCGGACGTTGCCGCCGGCGCGGTGGGCGTGGGCGAGATTGGGAAGGGCTTCGGTCTCAACGCGCGCAAGGCGGACGGGTCGCGTTTGCAGCTTGATGATCCCGAGCTCGCGCCGTTCTGGGACGCCTGTGCGCGCCTGAACCTTCCAGTGTTCATCCACACGGCGGACCCGCCGGAGTTCTTCAAGCCGATCGACATGCACAACGAGCGGTGGCTGGAACTGTCGCTGTTCCCGGGCCGCGCGTACCCGTCGGATCGATTCCCGGCGTTCGAGACCCTGATGGCCGAGCGCGATCGCCTGTTCAAGCGGCATCCCAAAACGAAGTTCGTCGCCGCGCATCTGGGCTGGCACGGCAACGACCTGGCGCGGCTTGGGAAGATGTTTGACGAGATGCCGAACGTCTACGCGGAGCTCGGGGCGGTGCTCTACGACCTTGGCCGCCAGCCGCGCGTGGCACACGACTTCCTGCTCAAGTACGG
>JANLHE010000596.1 GCA_024653875.1 Acidobacteriota bacterium | reverse complement strand
GGAAAACTCCGGGGACGCGGATAGCAAAGTCCCGGGAGTTTTCCACAGATCGACACCCGTCCCCTCCTGGTCTGATGCCCGTATCTGTGTCCCGGGAGTTTTCCACAGATCGACACCCGTCCCCGTCAATTCAATCCGATCGACCACGCGCCCGGCGCGCATCTGGAACACCTGCACCACGGCGCCGGCCGGCCCGACCTTGACGCCAAACGCGTCCCTGTCGCCCAGCGCCGGCGTCGCCATCTTCTGCTGGCGATCGCGCAGCGTCTCCAGCGTGCGGATCGCGTCGCGCAGGGTCGCGGCCCGCTCGAAGCGCTCCTCGAGCGCGGCGTCCACCATTTCCTGTTGGAGCGTCTCGATCAGCTCGGCCTGCCGTCCCTCCAGCAGCAGCCGCGCCTGCGCGACGGAGTGCTGATACTGCGCCAGCGTGCAAATCGACGCCACGCACGGCGCCACGCAGCGCTTGATGTCGTACTCCAGGCAGGGACGATCCCGCGCGCCGTCGATAACCTCGTTGCACGAGCGAATCCCGAACAGGCGGTGCGTCAGCCGCATCGTCTGTCTCGCGAGCGACGCGGGCATGAACGGTCCGGCGTAGACCGTGCCGTCGCGCTCCACGCGCCGGGCCACCAGCACGCGCGGGGCGGGCTCGTTCGTGGTCAGCTGCAGGTACGGGTAGGTTTTGTCGTCGCGCAGCAGGATGTTGAAACGCGGATTCCGCTGCTTGATGATGTTGTTCTCGAGGGCCAGCGCCTCCACCACCGAGTCCGTGACGATGGTTTCCAGGCGCGCGGCGTCGCGCAACAACGCGTCAATCCGGGGGCTCGTGCCGGCGGCGCCCAGATAGGACCGGACGCGGTCCCGGAGCACCCGGGCCTTGCCCACGTAGAGGGTCTCGCCCGCCTCGTTGTAGAAGAGATAGACGCCGGGCTGTTCGGGCAACCGGCTGATCTGCCCCTTGAGTTCGAGAATGGCCATCAGTTACCATCCGCCGTGACCTTGACAGGCGCCATCGGTGCCGTGTTCTTCTTTCCACTCCGGCTGATCATCAACGCCTGCATCCGGCTGGGAATCCACCCGAATCTTCTCACGTTCACCGGGGTGCTCATCAGTCTGGCCGCCGGCTGGGCCCTGGCGCAGGGGCACTTCCTGACCTCGGGCGTGATCATGGTGGCCGCCAGCATCTTTGACTTCATCGACGGCAAGGTCGCCGTCCAGTCTGGCGCGGACACCAAGTTCGGGGGCTTCTGGGACTCGGTCATCGACCGCCTCTCCGACCTCTCCCTCTCGGTGGGCCTCATCTGCCTGTACTCGTCGCTGCACCGCACCGATTACGTGCTCATCACCTCCATCGCCATGGTGTTCGCGACGATGACGAGCTACTCACGGGCGCGCGCGGAGAGCCTGCTGAAGAAGTGCAAGGTCGGCTTCATGGAGCGGCCCGAGCGCATCGTGCTGTTCATGATCGGCGCCTTCAGCAACCGCATGGCCGCAGTGATGTGGGTGATTGGCGTGCTCTCGATCGTCACCGTCGCCAACCGCATCTATTACACCTACGTCGAGCTGGAGGGGAAGACGCATCCCAAGCCCACCGGCCTGCCCGGCGTGTTGTGGCGCGCGTTTTACTGGACCGACGAGCGCGCCACGCTCCCGTATGACCTGTGGGTACTCGCGGTCCTCGCCTTCATCTGGCTGACCCCGGCGTCGTGGCTGGGCGATCCAATGGCGATGACCGAGGGGTCGCTGATTCCGTTGCCGTGGTGAGCTGCTGGCAATGTACGGAGGCCCCGGGCTTCAGCCCGGGGCGTGCGGCACGGGCTGAAGCCCGTGCCCTCCGTACGTCGGCCTCCTATTGTCCCAATGTCGGGTCGAAGCAGTGGCGGCAGCGTGCCTCGTAGCTGTCGCCCGCGCCCACCAGCACGCGCTCCGATGACGCCACCAGGCGCTGCGTGTGGTTGGCGGGGCCGCCGCACACCATGCAGATCGCCAGCGTCTTGGTGATGTACTCCGCGATCGCCAGCAGCTGCGGCATCGGCTCAAACGGCTTGCCCAGATAGTCCTGGTCCAGCCCGGCGACGATGACGCGTTTGCCCTGGTCGGCCAGCGCGTTGCACACCGCCGGCAGGTCCGCGTCGAAGAACTGGCCTTCGTCGATCCCCACCACCTCGGTGTCGCCCTCCACCAGCGCCAGCAACTCGCGCGATGACTTGATGTTGTCCGAGGGGATGCGCATCTCGCTGTGCGAGGTGATGTGCGCATCGCCGAAGCGGTCGTCGATCGCCGGCTTGAAGATCTGCACCTTCTGGCGCGCGATCTGCGCCCGGCGCAGCCGGCGAATCAGTTCCTCGCTCTTGCCGCTGAACATGCTGCCGGTGACCACTTCGAGCCACCCCGGCCGTGCCATCCGTGTGTGATCCATGACGTCAGGCCCCTACGCGCGCGACAGGTACTCGCCCGTCTCGGTGCTCACGCGAATCAGGTCGTCGTTGTTGACAAACGCCGGCACCGTGACCACGAGGCCCGTCTCGCAGGTGGCCGGCTTGACCTGCGCCGAGGCCGTCGCGCCCTTGATGCCGGGCGTGGTGTCCACCACCTTCAGATCAACGGTCGGCGGCAGGTGGATGCCCATCGGCGCCTCCTCGTAGAACTCGACGGCGATGATGGCCTCCGGCAGCAGGTACTCGGCAAAATCACCCAGCACTTCCGCCGACAGGTGCACCTGCTCGTAGTTCTCGGTGTCCATGAAGACGAACATGTCGCCCTCGCGGTAGAGAAACTGCATCTGGCGCTCGTCCAGGATGGCCCGGTCCACCATCTCGTCCGCCCGGAACTTGTGGTCCACCAGGCGGTTGTTCTTGATGTCCCGCATCCGGCCCCGCACGTGGGCCCGCAGGTTCCCCGGCGTCAGGTGCTGGACATCCAGCACGCGCACGAGGGCGCCATCGAATTTGATCAACATGCCTTTTTTCAGGCGCGATGCTTGTACTGAACTCATGGATTGTCCGTGTCCGGGGTGAAGGAACCTCAAATCCTACCAGTTCTGCTAGCATCGTTTCCATGCCTTGGGATCCGGTCCGGGATCTGCTGACGATGCAGGAGCGGTATGAAAGCCTGTTCGGGCGGACGTCGCCCGGGTGGGTCCCCGCAGCCGATTTGTGCGAAGTGGCCGACCGGTTCATCCTCACCATCGAGCTGCCGGGCCTGGGCCGATCCGATATGGACATCGCCTTTGCCACCGACACCCTGACGGTGAGCGGGCAGCGTCCGGACCCGGCGCCGTGTGAACGGTACCAGCAGTTCGAACGGGCCCAGGGCCGTTTTTCCAGGGCGTTCCGGTTTGCCGTGCCCGTGGACGCCGACCGCATCGCCGCCGACCTTGCCGACGGCATCCTCACCGTGACGGTGCCCAAGGCGGGCGGGGGCACGGTGGTGCGGATTGACGTCGAATGACACCAGGAGTTCTTTCGTGAATCATTTCAAACGCGCTGTTGTCCTCACGGCTTTTCTGGGCCTGGGCGTGGCCGCCGGGCTGGTGCTGGCCGGGCGCCTCGCCCTGACGTCCTCGTCCGACGCCACCCAGACCACCCCGCCCGCACCCGCCCCCGTCATCAACGGGCCGGCCGGAGCCACGCTGCCGGACTTGTCGGCGGTCGCCGAACGGGCCGTCCAGGGCTCGGCCAACATCTCCTCCACCCAGTTGCTGCGCGTGCAGTCGGATCCGTGGCTGGACTTCATGTACGGCCGCCGCGGCCGCGACATGATTCAGCCGTCGCAGAGCCTCGGCTCGGGCGTCATCGTGTCCTCGGACGGTTACGTCCTCACCAACAACCACGTCATTGGCGACGACCAGGGCCTGCCGGTCGAGGGGCTGGAGATCAAGGTCACGCTGCCGGACGGCCGCGAGATGGAAGGCACGATCGTGGGGACGGATGCCGCCACGGACCTCGCGCTGGTGAAGGTGAACGCCACGGGGCTGACGCCGGTGCCCTGGGGCGACTCCAGCAAGCTGCGCATCGCCGAGTGGGTGCTGGCGATCGGCAACCCCTACCAGTTCAACCAGTCGGTGTCGCTGGGCATCGTGTCCGCTCTGGGACGGGCGGAACAGTTCGTGGACTTCATCCAGACGGACGCGGCGATCAACCCCGGCAACTCGGGCGGCGCGCTGGTCAACGCGCGCGGGGAGCTGGTGGGCATCAACACGAAGATCTCCACGCAGTCGGGCGGCTACGAAGGCATCGGCTTCGCGATTCCCTCGAACCTGGCGCGCGACGTGATGGCGGACTTCATCAAGTACGGCGAGGTGCGCCGCGGATCGATTCTCGGCCTGGCGCAGCTGCTGCCGCTCACCGCCGCCGAGGCGCGCGATAAGCAGATCGCCACCATTCCGGGCGTGCTGGTCTACAACCTGTATAAAAACTCCAGCGCGGCGCGCGCCGGCTTCCTGCCCGGCGACCTGATCGTGGCCGTGAACGGCCGCGACGTCACGGACCTCGCGGGTTTTTCGCGCATGGTCGCGGAACAGCCCATCGGCAGCACCTCGAAGGTGGACGTCGTCCGCCGCAATCGCCGCATCACACTCGACGTGCCGATCGAGCAGATGCCAACACGACGATAGAGTCCTGGGGTCCTGGGGTCCTGGGGTCCGGTATTCGGAGCCCCGGGGCTTCAGCCCCGGGGTGGCCGCACGGGCTGAAGCCCGTGCGCTCCATGGACGCCGGAGACTCCATGGACGCC
>JANLHE010000594.1 GCA_024653875.1 Acidobacteriota bacterium | reverse complement strand
TCACCCGTGCCTCCAGTTGCCGCTTCCCCCGTCTGTCTGAGTGACCTCGCCGTTGGCGATATGGCGCGTTTGGAGTTGGCGCACCTGGATCCCGAGGCCTGCCACCAGCTCCGGTCGCTCGGGTTGACCGAATCCTGCCAGCTTTGCCTGTGCAAGAAGGGTGAGCCGTGCATCGTGCAGGTCCGCTCCACACGCATTGGACTTTCCGCGTCGGTGGCCCGCCGGATCTTCGTGGTGCCGCTGCCCGCCGGTCCGGGTTGACATGAGCGCGTCCTCGGTGGCGCTGCTCGGGAATCCCAATACCGGCAAGACCACGCTCTTCAACCGGCTCTGCGGTGCCCGCGCCAAGACGTCCAACTTCCCTGGCACCACCACGGCGATGCGCCGCGGGCGCAGCCAGCTGGGTGACCGATCCCTTGAAGTCATCGACCTGCCGGGCCTGTATTCGCTACAAGGTGAGTCGCCCGAAGCCGCGATCGTGCGCGATGTCCTGCGCGGGGACGAGGCCACGCGGCCGGCCGGCGTCATCGCGCTCGTCGATGCCGCCAACCTCGTGCGCAACCTCGTGCTGGTCGGCGAACTGCTCACCTTCGATGAGCCGGTGATCCTCGCGCTCAACATGATCGATCTCGCCGAGCGCCTGGGCAGCCGCCTGGACGTGAAGGCGCTGTCGCGGCGGCTCGGCGTGCCGGTGGTGCCGATGGTGGCCTCCAAAGGCGTGGGGCTGGCTCCGCTGCGGACCGAACTGTCGGCGCTGATGGCGCCGCACCCGCCGCAGGTGCGGCCCGCCGACCTGCCCGCGGCCGGCGCGAGCCTGGAACAGTTCACCGCCTGGGCCGACGATGTGCTGCGGGACGTGTATCCGGGTGGGGCGCCTGCCGCCGCGCTCGACGCGCGGATCGAACGCATCGATCGGGTGCTGACGCACCCGGTGTGGGGCACGGTCACCTTCCTGGTCGTCATGGGGGCCCTGTTCTGGACGCTGTTCGAGCTGGCGACGGTCCCGATGGACCTCATCGAGTGGACGTTCGGCTATCTCGGGTCCGCGGTCAGCGCGGTGTTGCCGGCCGGCGCGATTCGCGATCTCGTGACGGACGGCATCATCGGAGGCATTGCGGGCACGGTGGTGTTCCTGCCGCAGATTTGCCTGTTGTTCTTCATGATCAGCCTGCTCGAAGACACGGGCTATCTGGCGCGCGCGGCGTTTGTGAACGACCGCTTCTTCCGCCGCTTCGGTTTGTCGGGGCACGCGTTCGTGCCCCTGCTCACCGCGCACGCCTGCGCGCTGCCGGCGATCATGAGCACCCGGCTCATTCCCAATCGGCGCGACCGGCTGGCCACCATCATGGTGGCGCCGTTCATGAGTTGTTCCGCGCGGCTGCCGGTGTACGTGTTGTTGACCGGGCTCCTGTTCACGGAACCAACCGTCTGGTCGGGTGTCGCCTTTGCGGGCTGTTACCTGCTCGGCTCCACCGCCGCTTTCTTCAGCGCGTGGCTGTTCGGCAAGACGGCGCTCAAGGGCGCGCCGCGGCCGATGGTGCTGGAACTGCCCACCTACAAGCGTCCGTCGCTGAACAACGCGCTGCTCACGGCGAAGGACCAGGGGCGAGCGTTCCTCCAGACGGCCGGGACGGTCATCGTGGCCATCTGCGTCGTGATGTGGTGGCTCAGCGCGTACCCAAGGGTGGAGGTACCGGCGGAGGCGGTGGCGCTGCGCGCCGGCGCGGCCCAGGCCGGCGTGGCGCCGGAGGTGGCGGAGCAACTGCAGACGCGCGCCGACACGCTGCAGGGCAAGGCCGAACAGGCCGGCAGCTTTGCGGGCATGGCGGGACGCGCGATCCAACCGGTGTTCGCGCCGCTCGGGTACGACTGGCAGCTGACGGTCGGCGTGCTCACCAGCTTCCTGGCGCGCGAGGTCTTTGTCTCTACCATGTCCGTGATTGTCGGCGGCGGGGCCGATGCGGACCCGGACGCCGGAGTGCGCGAGCGCATCCGCACCATGACACGCGACGACGGGTCGCCGGTGTTCACGCCGGCGACCGCCGCCAGCGCGCTGATCTTCTTCGTGCTCGCCATGCAGTGTCTGCCGACGCTCGCGGTCACGCGCAAGGAAACCGGCACGGCCAAGTACGCGTTGGTGCAGCTCGGGTACATGTCCGGCCTGGCCTACGTCACGGCGTTCATCGTGTATCAGGCGCTGCGCGCGTCAGGGGTGGCGTGATGGGTAACTGGCAGGACATCGTCGTGACCGTGGTGGCCGCCGCTGGCGCCTTCATCGTGTTCTCGCGCACGTTCGGGTCGTGGAAGGACTCCAAGCCGGGCGGCGCCGCGTCACCGCACTGCGACGGGTGCGCGCTCACGAAAGCGGTGAACCAGAAACCCCCGGATCCCAAGGTCCCGTAGTCCCAAGGTCGTGATGCCCCGCGACGCGGCACCACGAACCCCAGGACTCCAGGACCTCAGGA
>JANLHE010000593.1 GCA_024653875.1 Acidobacteriota bacterium | reverse complement strand
GGGTGCGCGGCGTGGGCCACGTCGAACGCGCCGCCGGCCAGTTGTTCGACCGGGGGCCATCCGGCCCGGTGCCACAGCAGGTTGAGGACGCGGACCGGCACGCGCCGGTCGATGACCGTCGCGCCGGGAATCACCTGCGGGGACAGTCGATCGCTCCAGGAGGACGAGAACAGGCACAGCGATTCCGACCCGCCGGCCGGCGCCGTCGCCACCAGGGCACGCGCCAGTTCGTGGACGTATTCGCCGACGCCGGTCCGCTGGCGCAGCGCCGGTCGGTAATCCAGCAGAATCCGCAAGGGCGAGCCGGGGTGGATGCTATCACGCCGGGGGCGCCGGCCGGGCACGGCCTGATCGCCGTAACTCCTTATCTGTCAACTGATTGACAGGGTTTCGGCACGCGTGGTAGTTTGAGGAGTTTCAGCGGCGGGCGGAGACTTTCGGAGAAGGACTTGATGCGTATCGCAGTGGTCGGAACGGGGTATGTCGGGCTGGTGGTGGGCGCCTGTTTCGCGGAGACCGGCAACCAGGTGGTCTGCGTGGACAAGGACGCGGCAAAAGTCCGCGCGCTCCGCCGCGGGAAGATCCCGATTTTCGAGCCCGGCCTCGAGGAACTCGTCAAGCGCAACTTCGCGGAGAAGCGGCTGACCTTCACGCTGGATCTCAAGGCCGCCGTGCGGAAGTCGGACGTGGTCTTCATCGCGGTGGGCACGCCGATGGGGGAAGACGGGTCCGCGGACCTGCAGCACGTCATCGGCGCGGCCCGTGAAATCGCGCGGGCGATGAACGGCTACAAGGTCATCGTCGACAAGAGCACGGTGCCCGTGGGCACGTCCGAACTGGTGCGTGAGGCGATTCGGCGCGAGACGACGCATCCGTTCTCGGTGGTCAGCAATCCTGAGTTCCTGAAGCAGGGCGCGGCGGTGGAGGATTTTCTCAAGCCCGACCGCGTGGTCATCGGGGCCAACGACCAGAAGTCCGCGGATCTGATGGTGGAGTTGTATCGGCCGTTCACGCGCACCGGCGCGCCGATCATGGTGATGGATTGTCCGAGCGCGGAGTTGTGCAAGTACGCGGCAAACGCGATGCTGGCCACGCGCATCTCCTTCATGAACGAAATCGCGAACGTGTGCGAACTGTTTGGCGCGGATGTGGACCAGGTCCGGCAGGCGGTGGCGACCGATCGGCGGATCGGCTCCGCGTTCCTGTTTCCCGGCGTCGGCTACGGCGGCAGCTGCTTCCCGAAGGACGTGCAGGCGATCGTCAAGTTCTCCGCCGACAAGAAATACAAGTTCCGGATTCTCGAAGCGGTGGAGTCCGTCAACAAGACGCAGAAGCAGCGCCTGCTCGTGAAGCTGGACGCACAGTTCGGCAAGGGACCCAAGGCGCTGGCGGGCAAGACAATCGCGGTCTGGGGGCTGGCGTTCAAGCCGCGCACCGACGACATGCGTGAAGCGCCCGCGATTCCGATTGTCGAGGGCCTGCTGGCGCGGGGCGCGAAGGTGCAGGCGTACGATCCCGAAGCGGTGGAGGTGGCGCGGCGCCTCTTCGGCGCGGCCATCACCTATGCGCCCAACGCCTACAAGGCGCTGACCGGCGCCGACGCGCTGCTGATCGTGACCGAGTGGAACGAGTTCCGGGAACCCGACTTCACGAAGATGAAGAAGTTGATGCGGCGGCCGCTGATTCTGGACGGCCGCAATCTCTATCAGCCGGGCCACGTGCGCGCGCTCGGCTTCACCTACCAATCGATCGGGCGGCCGTGACCCTGGGATGGGAGCCGGGACGCGGCCGGCGGGTCCTGGTGACCGGCGGCGCCGGGTACATCGGCAGTCACACGGTGCTGGCGCTGGCCGAGGCCGGGTACGACGTGTCCGTGTACGACGACCTGTCGGCCGGGCATCGCGCGGCGGTTGACCGGATTGCCCGGGCGTGCCCGGCGAGTACCGTCAGGTT
>JANLHE010000592.1 GCA_024653875.1 Acidobacteriota bacterium | reverse complement strand
CGGTGACGGCAGGCCGTGAGCCTGCCGTCACCTTCCGCACCATGCCTTCCACCCGCCCGGGCCGATTCTTCCTCTCCGCGATTTCCGTGCTCCTGCTATGGTCGTCGCTGCCGGCGGCGGGCACCCAGGCCCAGCACATTTCCCTGACCGTCGAGCGCCATCAGCAGGGCGCCCCGGTCACCCTTGGCGTGCCCTTTCCCGTGGGCGCGCTCGCGTCTCCCGACCACGTCCGCGTCCTGGGACCTGACGGCCGTGAACACCAGAGCCAGGTCACCGAGGTCACCACGTGGGACCCGATCGACCCCAGCGCGAAGTGGATCTGGGTCTTCTTTTTTGCCGATGCGGGTCCGGCCTACACGCTCGAATACGGACCGGCCGTGCGGCGCCAGGCGCCGGCCACCCGCCTGGAATTTGTCAACAACCCGCGCGCGCAGGGCCTGGCGGAAGTCACCACCGGCCCGCTGCGTTTTGTGGTGCGCCAGGGCGACACCGGCTTTCTCTCCACAGTGCAGCTCGATCTCGCCGGCGACGGCTTCACCGATGACGATGTGATTGGCACGGGACCGGTGGGCCGGGGGTCGTTCGCGGACGTACTGGATGATGCCGGCGTCGACAGTTCGCGCGCCATCGTGCAGCGCACGTTCATGGACAAAGGCACGGGCCCGCTCCACGCGGTCCTTCGCGTGGAGGGCGAATACCGCTACGGGCGCGCGGACAACCAGACCTCGCCGTTTGTCACGCGCATCCACGCGTATGCCGGCAAACCGTACATCCGCGTGCTGCACTCCTGGGTCTACACCGGCATACCTGACAAACATCGGCCGCAGGCGGGTGATTACCCGCACGTCGCCACCCAGGGCGAGCAGCTCATCACGACCGACCCGACGGACACGGGCTGGGTGGTCCCCAACGATCGGCTGCAGGCGCTTGGCCTCGGCCTCTCGTTGAAGATCAACGCGCGCGCGGCCTCGGTCGCGCAGCTCGACGCCACGCGCCGCGGTCCCGGGTGGATCGACGTCGCCGACGATCGGCGCGGGGTCGCCGTCGGCCTGCGGCACTTCGTCGAGGAGTATCCGAAAGAGCTGTCGTTTGACCCCGCGACCGGCGGGCTGGCGACGTATTTCTGGTCGCCCAAGGGCGGGCCGGCGAGCTTCGCGCGGTCGTCCAACGCCCCCGCCAACGAGGGCGCGGTTGAAAACTGGGCGCAGGGCCTCGCCAAGACCAGCGAAGCCCTCTTCTACTTCCATCCCGCCGGCATCTCGTCCGAGGCTATCGGCAAGACGATGGCGCTGGTGCTCGCACCGCCCGTGGCGCACGTCGATCCCGCCTGGTACGGGGCCAGCGGCGTGTATGGCGCGATGGCGCCGCAGGGTTCCGCGCACGGCGGGTTGGAGCGCGGCCTCGAGTACAAGTTCGCGTGGATGCGGTTCAACCAGCGCACCGAGCCGTGGTACGGCATGTTCAACCACGGCGACATGATGAACACCTTCGATGGGAAGCGCTGGAGCGTGTTCGGCCACGGCGAACCCGCGCAGGACTTCATGTGGTGGCTGCAGTTCATGCGCACGGGCGACGCGGACATGTTCGACACCGCGATGGCGTTCAGCCGCCACACGATGGATGTCGACAACACGCACTGGCCCGCGGGCCCCGTGTTCCTGGGTGACTCGAACTACCCGATGGATTATTGGAACTCGCTCAAGGCGCCCCAGGCCACCAAGTACCTGGGCGTCGGGCGCCGCCACGCCGAGCAGCACTGGATGCACATCCTCAGCGCGCACGTGTGGGTGCAGGGGTGGATGGCGTCGTATTACCTGGCCGGTGAGCAGCGCGGCCTGGACGTGGCCCGCCTCACCGCCGACATGCACCTGCGCGAGTTGTGGGGCGAGCACGAACTGACGGGCCGCCGGCTGTACCTGTCCGTGTGGAACCTCGCGGAAGTGTTCGACGCCACCAAGGACCCGCGGTACCTCGAGGCGCTGCAGGACCGGGTGGGCCGGATGCTGGCCCTGCAGCGGGACCAAGCCGACAGCCTGGTGCTGGAACGCTACGGCTACACGAACGTGTATGCCTCGCATGGACTTGCAAAATATCTATCAATGACCGGCGACCCGGCCGTGCGTGCCGCGCTCGTGCGCCA
>JANLHE010000587.1 GCA_024653875.1 Acidobacteriota bacterium | reverse complement strand
ATTGTACCGCCCCGGACAGATACGACGCAGAGGAGGCGCATGTTCCTGATAGGCTCGGGGTATGCGCCAAATCTGGGTCGTGCTTTGTGGGTTCCTGGTGGCCAGCGGTCTGTCCGGCCGCGCCGACGCGCAGACCACCTTCGAGGTGGTGGGAGCCCGGGCTCTCGGGATGGCCGGGGCCTTTGTCGCCGTGGCCGACGACCCCTCGGCGGTGTTCTGGAACCCGGCGGGCCTGGCGAGCGGCCAGCCGGCGGGCGTGACGATTGAGTGGGGTCGATTTCAGCGCGGTAATCGCAAAGGCGCGCCGACCGTCGGACCTTGGCAGCGATCTACCAAATTTGTAAGTTTGGGCACATGGCCGATTGGACTCAGCTACGTCGGTCTGGACGAGACTGTAATTGCGGCCGGGCCGGCCGGCGACCTGGTGGCCCAGCGGTTTTCTACCAAGCAGTACGCGGCGTCCATCCTGCAGACGGTGACCGACGGGCTGGTGGTGGGGACCACCCTCAAGTACGTCAGGGGCCGGGTGGCCACAGGCCCCGCGACCGAGGCCACCGTGGGGGACGCCCTGCAGGCCGGAGCGGACCGGGACGGCGTCGGAAGCGGAGCTTTCGACCTGGACGCGGCCGTCATGTTTGACGCCCGGGTGTTCCGCCTGGGGTGGATCGTGAAGAACCTGCGATCCCCCGAGTTCGACGGGCCCGCAGGAACGGCAATGACCCTCAAGAGGCGCTCCCGGGTGGGCCTGGCCGTGCTGCCCGCCGCTGGCCTGACCCTTGCTATAGACCTGGACCTGGACACGGCCGATCTAGCGAGCGGCCCGAGTCGGATGGTCGCGATGGGCGGGGAACACCTGCTCTCGCCGCGGTTCGCCCTCCGGGGTGGTGTGCGGTGGAATCTCGAGGGCGTGCGCGCGCTGGTGGGGTCGGTCGGTGCGAGTCTGGCGGTGAAGCCGGGGGCGTGGCTGGACGGGCACCTGACCCACGGGCGCGCTCGCGGGGAGCGCGGATTCGGACTCGCCCTGCGCGCCGGGTGGTAACTCCCGGGTGACGGCCGTGGCCTCGACGGAACCCTGGCGGGTTCCGGGATGTGAGGGGCATGGCCGTTCGTCTGGGTGAATTACTGCTGCGCGAAAAGCGCATCTCGCCGGTCCAGTTGCAGGAGGCGCTGAGTCATCAGCGCGCCCATGGCGGCCGCCTGGGCTCGAACCTCGTCAAGTTGGGCTTCGTCCACGACGACGACATCACGGCCCTGCTCAGCCGGCAGTACGGCGTGCCGTCCATCACCCTCGATACCTTCGACCTGGATCCGGCCGTGGTGCGGCTCGTGCCCGCAGACACCGCCATCAAGTACCAGGTCATCCCCGTCAGCCGCACCAGCACCACGCTGACGCTGGCGATGACCGATCCCACCAATGTCTTCGCCATGGACGACATCAAGTTCATGACGGGCTTGTACGTGGAGCCGGTCGTGGCGTCCGAGTCGTCGATGCGGGAGGCCATCGCGCGGTATTACAGCCCGGGGACCGCCGCCGGCACCCAGGTCTCGGCCGCCGATCTGGTCTCCCGCGCGCTGGAAGACCTCGGGGACTCGGTGGAAGACGGGCTGGAGGTCGTCGCGGACAACGCGGCGCTCGACGCGGCCGCGCTCGAGAAACAAGGCGGCGAGGCCCCGATCATCCGCCTGGTCAACGCGCTGATGCTGTCCGCGATTCAGCGCGGCGCCAGTGACATCCACCTCGAGCCGTACGAACGCGAGATGCGCATCCGGTTCCGCATCGACGGCGTGCTGCACCCCATCATGGCGCCGCCCCTGAAGTATCGCGATCCAATCACGTCGCGCATCAAGATCATGGCGCAGCTGGACATCGCGGAGAAGCGGCTGCCGCAGGACGGACGCATCAAGGCGCGCTTCAACGATCCCGCCGCCAAGGCCGGCCAGACCAAGACCCGCGAAATCGACTTCCGCGTGTCGTGCCTGCCCACGCTGTTCGGCGAGAAGATCGTCCTCCGCCTGCTCGACCGCGACCAGCTGCGCCTGGACATGACGCGGCTGGGTTTCGAGAAGAGCGCGCTGGCCAAGTTCGAGTCCGCGATTCGACGGCCCTGGGGCATGGTGCTGGTCACCGGCCCCACCGGCAGCGGCAAGACCAACACGCTGTACTCGGCCATTGCCCAGCTGAACCAGCCGGGGGTCAACATCATCACTGCGGAAGACCCGGTGGAGTTCAACATGGCCGGCATCAACCAGGTGCAGGTGCGCGACAACATCGGCCTGACGTTTGCCGCGGCGCTGCGGTCGTTCCTGCGGCAGGACCCGAACGTGATCCTCGTCGGCGAAATCCGTGACGCCGAGACGGCGGCCATCGGCGTCAAGGCCGCGCTGACCGGCCACCTGGTGCTGTCCACCCTGCACACCAACGATGCGCCCAGCACGGTCAGCCGTCTGATCAACATGGGAGTGGAACCGTTCCTCGTCGCCAGTTCGATCAACCTCATCTGCGCCCAGCGCCTGGTGCGCCGGAT
>JANLHE010000586.1 GCA_024653875.1 Acidobacteriota bacterium | reverse complement strand
GTCCCCTATCCCGGCGCGTGCCGGGATCTCGGACTGCCGTTCGATGGAGAGGTGGGGTGGCGGGTGCGGCTGCCGCACGACCCGGTCACCTTCGACGATCAGTGGTGCGGCGTGCAGACGCAGGTGCCGTCCGCGCAATGCGGCGATCTGCTCATCCGCGACCGGCGCGGTAACTGGACGTATCAGTTCGCCGTGACGGTGGATGACTACTTGCAGGGCATCACGCACGTGATTCGCGGCGTGGACCTGCTGCCCTCCACCGGGCGGCAGATCCTGCTGGGCCGGCTGCTCGGCCGGCCGGAGCCGGCGGCGTTCGCCCACCACGGACTGATCATGAAGTCCGCCACGCAGAAACTCAGCAAGTCGGATGGCGACACCGGCGTGCGCGACCTGCGCGCGGCCGGCTGGACGCGGGCACAGGTCCTCGCCCTAGCGTCGATACACGTGGAAGAAGTTTGACGCCAGGAAGTCGTGCGATGCCAGGCGGGTGAAACCCGCCGCGGCCATCCACGCGTCGACCTGCGGCGGTGTGATCGTGAAGGCGTCGTGGCCTGCGGGCCACTTGCCCGTCGCGAAGTCGATGACGGCGACGCGGCCGTTGGCCCGCAGCCAGCGGCCGGACGGTTTCAGGTACTCGCCGGGACTGGGCAGGTGGTGCACCGTGTCGCAGATGAAGAGCACATCCACCGGCTCGGGCAGCCTGGGATCGGTCTCGCCGGCGACCACCGTCACCACGTTGGCCAGCCCGGCGGCCGCGGCCTTGTCCGAGACGATGGCCAGCAGGCCCGCGTCGATGTCAATGGCGTACACCTTGCCGGTCGCGCCAACCGCCCGCGCGAGTGGAATCGTGAACACACCGGATCCAGCGCCCAGGTCGGCGATCCGCATCCCTGGCGTCAGGTCGAGCGTGGCGATGACCTTGTCCACCTGCAGCGCGGCCACCCGGTCCGGGTTCTCCAGCGTCTGCCGGTACTGCTGGGGGTCCCGCTGCTGGGTGGTCAGGGTCAGTGTCGCGGTCAGGGTGATGACGAGCGTCAACGTGGCGCGCATGGCGGCCTCCTCGCCAACGATACCGTATGTGACGCCCGTCATATGCCTCCGCCGGGACGAGGCGTAGCCTCGTCGGGAGGTACTCACGTGACCCAGCCGAACTCCCTACGCCCCCCGGAGCCGTGCCTGCCGGACGACTGGCGCGACCTGGGCGCCCTGGCGGGGCACATTGTCGCCGCCCATCACCGTTACGTGCGCGAGGCCGTGCCTGACCTCACCCGCCACTTGCGGCGCCTGGTGCTGAGGCAGGGACTCAACCGGCCGGAACTCTCGACGGTGGAGCACACGTTCGCCCAATTGGGTCCCGATCTGCTCGCGCATCTGGACAAGGAAGAGCACATCCTGTTTCCCTACATTTGCGAATTGGCCACGGCCGAATCAGGGCACCGGCCGCGACCGCTCAGCCCGTTCGGCACCATCGCCAATCCCCTGCGGATGATGGAGGAGGAGCACCTGACCGCGATGGATCAGCTGATCGCCCTGCGCGACCTCACCTCGAACTACACGCCGCCGGCCGCCTGGCCCCAGGCGGACGCCGACTGCTACGCCGCCCTGGCGCGATTCGATGCGGACTTCCAGCGACACGTCTACCTCGAGAACACGCTGCTGTTCCCGAGGGCGCTCGACCTCGAAAGCCGATTGTCGTAAAGTCCGAACATCCATGGAGCGGCCGTCGGCAGAAACCCTCGCGCAGATACCCCTGTTCAAACGCGTGCCCGCGGAGGACCGCGCACGGCTCGGCACGCTCTCGCACCTGCGCGAGTACGGCAGGGGCGACAGCGTGTTTGAGGACGGGGACCCGCCGGACTTCTTCATCTTCCTCGTCTCCGGGCGGGTCAAGATCTTCAAGCGCGCGCCCAACGGGCACGAACGCATCCTGAACCTGGTGGGCGCGGGCGGTCTGCTGGGCGCCGTGGCCGCCTACGAGTCGCGTCCGTTTCCCGCCTCGGCGGAGGCAATCGAGTCCTCAACCTGCCTGCTGATTCCGCAGCCCGCGTTCTTCGCGCTGCTGGAAGAACGTCCAACACTCGTCCGCGGCCTCCTCGGCAGCCTGTCGATTCGCCTGATGGAACTGACGGCGCGCCTCGCGGAGCTCACCGGCGGCCGCGTGGACTCGCGGTTCGCACGACTGTTCCTGAAGCTCGCGGACCAGATGGGCACCCCAGACCGCGGCGGCGTGTTCATCCCCATGGCGCTCTCCCGGCAGGAGCTGGCGGACCTGACCGGCACCACGATCGAAACCTGCATCCGCATCATGAGCCGCTGGGGCAAGGACAACGTCGTCCACACCGACAAGGACGGCTTTGTCATCCTGGATCGCGCGGCGCTGGAAACGCTGGCGGAACAGAGCTCATAGCGACTAGATCATCGTCGCCAGCAGCGCCGGCACGGACGCGAGCGCCCAGATCAGCAACGGCTGGGCGATGGCGGGCCAGGGGCGCCCACGCGCCGCGCGCCACAGCGTCCACGGCAGGCCGCCGATGACGACGGGCGCGGCGTACGGATACCACGGCGGGCTGACGATCACCCACGCAAGCGCGATCACCAGGAGGCTTCCGGCCAGCGCAATCAACGTGGCCGTCCAGATTCGCCGCGCGCCGGCGCGCCGGGCGAGCCAGGCGCCAACCACCGTGGTGATGGCGGCCAGGCCAAGAAGCCGCCAGATGTAGCTCATCAGGATGGCAGTGAGACTCAACGTCTCTTCTTCGTCTGCCGCCCGTGAGCGCAGGCGCTCCATGGCCTCCGCCATGGTCGTCACCTGCGGTCGCAGCGGCGCCGGTGCCTTGGCGAGCAGGGCGTCGAGCGTGGGATACGGCGCGCCCGCGACAAGCGCCTCGGCGTGTTCGCGCGTGACGCCGGGCACGCCCATCCAGTCCAGCAGCGTGGCGGCGTTGGCGTCGAACGTGTGCGGCCTTGGCAGCGCGCGATATTGATCGAACAGGCTGGTGCCGGTCACCAGCGCGGCGTTCAACAACCACACCTCGGGAGCGTCGGGCAGCGATTGGCCGAGCAGGGCTTCGCGCGTGACGCGATCCACGTCAACGGCCTCGGCTGGAAACCGCCGCGCGTAGGCACGCAGCAGCTCGGCCGCGGTGGACGGGCGGCCTTCGTACAGGGTAACAAACAGTTTCAGGAAGATGTTCTCCATCGGCGTCACGCCGGCGGGCGTGGCGCCGAACTGCGCGTAGAAGGCGGCGTCTTGATAGCGTTCCCGCAGCGCGCGATCGGTGATGACCCGCCAGAACAGATGCGAGACAACCCCTTCCGAGGACAGCATCACCGCGGCCGGCTTGATGGCGCCCTCGGCCCCGCCTGGCATGACGCTGGAGAGCAGGTACGCCGCGTGTGTATCCGCGCGATCGAGCAGCGCGTCGGGCACGGCCGGCATGCGCGCAAACCGGTTGGCCTTCACCGCGTGATACCGCTGCACCTGCTCGGAGGCGCTGAACCACAGGAGAAAGCGCATGCGGGCCGGCTGCACCGGCCACCAGCGCCGCGTCAGGTCGCGCGAGTACCGGGCGACGTCATGCTCGGCCTTTCCGGCCGCGTCCCGATCGCCCGCCAGCGCCCGCGTGTCGTCGGCCGCCTCGGGGTCATCCACCGCGAGAATCTGCATCGTTTCAGCGAGCCCTTCCGCGAAGGCGTTCACCGGGTCGGTGCGCACGCCGATCGCGTGCACCTGGTTGCCTCCGCTTTCGCGGGGAGCGCCGGCCAGCTGGCGCACGATGACGTGCATCAACTCGTGCGGGAACACCTGATCGGTCGCTCCGAAGCGGCCGGTCAGCCGCGAGTCCTTGTGCAGATCCACCCAGCCCACGCGGGCCTTGGCCGTGTCGCCCAGATGGAAGCCAAACTGCGGAAAGCCGCCCTGGCGATCGGACAGGAGCAGGTAGGCCGGCTCGGGCGTGATGCCGGTCTTCCGCCGCAGGAACTCCTGCTCCAGGGCGTATAGACGCAGGAGCTTTCCCGAGAACCCCCGCTCGAGCACCGACGCCGTTTCCGCCGGAGACGGATGTGGCGCCAGGACGGGCAAGCCGTCCCTCGTGACTCCGGTGGACGTGAGAACCGTCAGACGCGCGGATTGTCCCGCGGATTGTTCGGCCGCGGCGGCCGAGGCCACCGTGGCGATCACAAGACTGGCGGCGAAACGGAAGCAGCGCACTGGCTAAGTGTATTGTGTGGCTGGATGCCGGAGCCCATCACCATTGTTCCATTCCGTCCGGACCACGCCGGCATGTTCTATCGCCTGAATCGCGCATGGCTCGACGCGCACGATCTGTATGAGCCCGCCGATGAGGTGCAGCTTGCCGACCCGCAGGGCGCGGTGATCGATGCAGGCGGCGCGGTCTTCATCGCCGAGCGCGACGGCGCCGTGGTGGGCACCGCCGCCGTCGTGCCTCACGGTCGGGGCGAAGTCGAACTGCTGAAGGTCACCGTCGCCCAGGGCCTGCGCGGGACGGGACTCGGCCGGCGGCTCGTCGAGGCGTGCATCTCCCAAGGGCGTGACATGGGCGCCCACACGATGATGCTCATGTCCAATTCGCGACTCCAGCCGGCGTTGCGGCTGTACGAACGCATGGGCTTTACGCCCCGTCCCCTACCGTCGCCGCTGCCCTACGACAGCGCGGATATCTGCATGGAACTGCGCCTGCGGGAGCCCTGAGCACCACATGGCCCAATCCGGCGCCGCCGCGCGTATACTGGCGCGGTCCGCCCGAACGAACCAATGACTCGCCCAGCCCTTGGGTCGCAGGTGTCGCACTACCGCCTCGAGCGCGTGCTTGGCGCCGGCGGGATGGGCGAAGTGTTTCTGGCCCGGGACCTGACGCTCGATCGGCTGGTCGCCATCAAGTTCCTGATTACGCCTGGGGACGAACACGCGCGCCGCCGGCTGCTGTCCGAGGCCAGGTCCGCCGCCGCGCTCGATCACCCGTCGATCTGCACCATCCATGAAGTCGTGACCGACGACGCCTGTGGCGACTTCATCGTCATGCAGCACGTCGAGGGCGAGACGCTCGCGCATCGGCTGCGGCAGGGCCGGCTGCCTCCCACCGAGGCGCTCGCGATCGCGTCGGCGCTGTTTCACGCGCTGGCCGCCGCGCATCGCGCCGGCATCATTCACCGCGACATCAAGCCGCAGAACATCGTTCTCACCCCCTCGGGACAGCCGAAGCTGTTGGACTTCGGAATCGCGAAGCGGCTCCTGAAGGAGCCGGGGCCCGACGATGCCACGACGACATCGAAGCTGACCGGCGAGGGCGACGTGGTCGGCACGGCGGCATACATGTCGCCGGAACAAATCCAGGGCCGGCCTGTCGACGCGCGATCCGACCTGTTCTCCCTGGGCTGCGTGTTGTACGAGTGCCTGGCGGGGGTGCGTCCGTTTGCCGCGGCCTCGCGCGCCGAGGCCATCGGCCAGTTGCTGCACGTCGACGCGCCCGCGCCGTCGTCGGTCGTGCCCGGCCTCGCGCCCACGTACGACGCGCTGTGCGCGGACTTGCTCCGCAAGAGCCCCGCCGAGCGTTTTCAGTCGGCGGACGA
>JANLHE010000585.1 GCA_024653875.1 Acidobacteriota bacterium | reverse complement strand
CGGGGGGCCGCCGCTCAGGCCGAGCGGCGAAACAGCGTCTCGCGCGTGCTGGTCTTGAGCAGGACGGAGTCGGTGACCGTCAGCGGCGCGAACATCTTGCTGATGTCGCGCGTCAGCAACACGCCGCGTTTGACCGGCGTGGCCGGGAACGTGCGCAACTGAAACCGATCCTCCCGGTCCACCACGTACCGTGTGTAGTACTTCAGCTCGATGGGGGTCGTTCCGAAGAACCCGTACAGCGCGCCGCCCGGACGCAGCAAGGTGGCCAGATGCGCCGCCAGCGCCAGCCCGGCCGGACGGTCCAGGAAATCAAAGATGTCCCAGCACAGAATGCCGTCAACCGACTGGTCGCCCAGCGCCAGCCGGCTCAGCAGCGCCGCTTCCAGTCCCGGGCGCACGCCGCGCCGCGCCGCCGATTCGATGTCGAGGTACAGATCCTCGATGTAGAGCTTGCAGGCCAGCCGCTCGCCGAAGAACTCGACGTTGGAGCCCACCACGGGCCCCAAATCAAGCAGCGCGGGGCGCGCCTGGTGGCTGACGGCCGCCAGGAACTTCGGAAAGACCTTGGAGATGGTGGTCACCACCTCGCGGTCCGGCGTAATCACCGGAGCCTGGACGGGCTCGGGCGGCTTCGGCCCCCACTTGAACACGGGTCAGCGAACCGGGACTCCTCCGGTCGGCGCGCCGGCGGGTGTCGCCGGGACCGTCGGAGTGGCCGCGGCCGGCTTGGCCTCGGGGGTCTTGACGTCCGGCCGATGTTCGCCCGCCTTCTGCATGTCGATCGACCCGCGGAAATGCGCACCGTCGGAGATCGCCACGCGCGGGGCGACCACGTCACCATCGACGGACCCGGAGTCGCGGATGTCGACCTTCTCGGTCGCCGTGATGTTCCCGTGCACTTCCCCCTGGACGACCACCGACTTGGCGAAGACCTGCGCCTTGATCTTTCCGTTGGGGCCAATCGTCAGGACGTTTTGCCGCAGCTCGATCTTGCCGTCGACCTCACCCTCGATGGTCAGGTCCTCGCTGCCGCTCAACTCGCCCTTGATGACAACGCTCTTGCCGATGTTCACCATATCCCTCTCTGCTGATGTACGACCCGTGCCCGTGTCGACGCCCGGAGGCGCCGCCGGGGCGGGCCCGGTTGCTGAAGGTGGCCTCACGGCCTCGTCTCGCTTCCACATGCATTGACCTCCACCTACTAACGAAAGGGCCCGCGCAGAAATCACTCGGCCATTGGAGCCAAGTATCCCGGCAGTATACAGCGGGAGTGCTACGATGGATCGAAGCTCGTGCGCATCTACCTTGATTACAACGCCACTGCCCCGGCGGCGCCGGGCGTGGTCGACGCCGTGTGCCGTGTGCTCCGCGACATCCCGGGGAACCCTTCCTCGATCCACGCGCCGGGCCAGCAGGCGCGCGCGGTGCTTGACGACGCTCGTGGCGCGATCGCGGCGCTCCTGGACGCCGCTCCCGGCGACGTCGTGCTGACCGGCGGCGGCACCGAGGCCGACAACCTGGCGATCCGCGGAGGGGCCGAGGCCCCCGACACGCATGGCCGGCGCCATCTCATCACGAGCACCATCGAACACGAGGCCGTGCTCAACACGGTGGCCGTGCTCGAGCGCCGTGGCTGGCGGGTCACGCGGCTCCCCGTGACGCGATCCGGCATGGTCTCGCCCGCCGATCTCGAGGCGGCCCTCACGCCCGACACCGCGCTGGTCAGCGTGATGCACGCCAACAACGAAATCGGAACGCTGCAGCCGATCGCCGAACTGGCCGCGATCGCGCGCGCGCACGGCGCCTGGTTCCACACCGACGCGGTGCAGACCGTGGGTAAGGTGCCGGTGTCGGTGCAGGCGCTTGGTGTCGACCTGCTCTCGCTCTCCGGTCACAAGTTCGGCGGCCCCAAAGGCACCGGCGCCTTGTGGATCCGGCGCGGTGTTCGCCTGCAGGCCCAGCAGACCGGCGGCAAGCAGGAACGGGCCCGCCGCGCGGGCACCGAGAACGTGGCCGGCCTGGCGGGGATGGCCGTGGCGGCCACGTACGCGCGCACCATGATGGCCTCGCACGGCGCCGAAATTGCGCGACGCCGCGATCGATTGGAATCGGCGATCCTGGCGGCCATCCCGGGCACGGACGTGAACGGCACCAGGGACGCGCGTGTGCCCAACACCAGCAACATCAGCGTCGACGGGGTGGAGGCCGAGTCGTTGCTTATCGCCCTGGACCTGGAAGGCATCGCGGTGTCCACGGGATCGGCCTGTTCGTCGGGCACGCTGGAGCCATCACACGTGCTCAAGGCCATGGGCCTGCCCGCCCCCCGCACCCGCAACTCGCTGCGCTTCAGCCTTGGCCCCGGCACCACGGACGCGGAGATCGACACCGTCATCAACACCCTGCCCGCGCTGGTCGGCAAGCTGCGACGCCTCGGCCGCGCGGCGGCGGGCGTCGGAGGGGGCCGCTGATGCGGGTCGTGGTGGCGATGTCCGGCGGCGTGGACTCGTCGGTGGCGGCGGCCCTGATGGCGGAGGCCGGCCACGAGGTCATCGGCCTGTCGATGCAGTTGTACGACCAGCGCGCCACCGAGGACGGCGCGCCCGCGTTCGGGTCGTGCTGCAGCCTCGACGACCTGCACGATGCCCGTCGCGTGGCCCATCAGCTGGGCTTCCCCCACTACATCGTGAACTTCGAGCGCGAGTTCAAGGCGACCGTGGTGGACAACTTCGTGCGCGAGTACGCGGCGGGCCGCACGCCCATCCCCTGCGTCCACTGCAACGCCGACCTGAAGTTCGCCACGCTTGCCGAACGCGCGGCCGGCCTGGATGCCGCCGCCGTCGCGACGGGCCACTACGCCCGCGTCGTGTTTGACGAGGACCTGCGGCGCTACCGGCTGCTGCGCGGCCTCGACGCGGACAAGGACCAGTCGTACTTCCTGTTCACGCTGACCCAGGATCAGCTCGCGCACGCGCTGTTTCCCGTCGGCCACCTGACCAAGCCGGAGGTGCGCGCCCACGCGGAGCGCCTGGGCCTGCCGGTGGCGGACAAGCCCGACAGCCATGAAATCTGTTTTGTCCCCGACGGAGACACGGCCCGGTTCGTGGAGCGCCATGCGCCCGCGGTGCCGGCCGCCGGCGAGATCGTCGATGCGGACGGCCACGTGCTCGGTGAACACCAGGGCGTGCATCACTTCACGGTGGGACAGCGCAAGGGCCTGGGGATCAGCAGCCGCGCGCCGATGTACGTGCTGAAACTCGAGCCGGTTGATCAGCGGGTGGTGGTGGGCGCGCGTGAGGAGCTCGGCAGCCGCGAGTTGACGGCCACCGGCGTGAACTGGATTTCGGGAATGGCCCCCGACGGCCCCACGCGCGTCACCGCGCGCATCCGTCATCGCCACCAGGACGCGCCGGCCGTCGTCGTCACGACGGGCGCCGGCACCGCGCACCTGACCTTCGACGCCCCCCAGACGGCCGTCTCGCCCGGACAGGCCGTGGTGTTCTACAGCGACGAGGACGT